>DASUUD010000241.1:0-2478 GCA_036374255.1 Solirubrobacterales bacterium
GGTCGTAGCCGCGGGCGAATAGCGGACCCCAGAGCAGATCCGAAAGCTTGCCGGGCACCGGACGAAAGCTATCCGGTCGCGCCGGCGCAGCCGAAGGTCGCGGGCCGGTTTCAGCTGCCGCTAACTACGGAGGCACGTTCAGTTGCCTCCCCGGATGCTGGACTGCGTTGCCGGCAATACATTGGAGGTCCGGCAACCCGAGAGAAGGGAGATGGGATGAAGTTCCTCACCATCGTGAAGCCGGGTCCCGCGCCGCCGCCGGTCGACCTCATTCGCAGCGCAGAGGAGTGGGTCGACGGCAAGCTGTCCGACGGGACTTTCGAGTGCAGCTACGCGTTCGTGGACGGAGGCGGCTTCTCCGTCGGGGAGGCCGACTCTCTTGAGCAGCTCATGGACGATCTGCTGGACTACCCGCTGGCGCCATTCGTCGATTACGACGTCCGCGCCCTGGTCGGCACCGACCACGCGTTCGAGCGATTCATCCAAGCGTCCGAGCGACTGGCGGCACAGGCCGGCTGAGAGATTCTCCGCTCGCCGCGTCCCCTGGGGCGCGGTGAGCGGGTCCTCCCTGGAAGCGGGTCGACCCCGTCGGCGCCTGGTAGCCCTTATCGCGCGTCGCGCGGGGTCGCTCACCGCCGGCGGGAGAATCCCCGGCGCGGCGCGGTTTCGCCCACGGTGGTCGAGGATGCATGGCTTCCGATCCCAGCCAGCGCGACCCCCGCCCAACAGGACCGCACACTGACTCAGGGGGCGGCAACCGTGAACGCGGGCAGTGCTGGACACCTGAGGGAAACTGACGTAACTCCTGGGAGGGCTGGCGCTCAAGGAGACGCCGAGATCAGTCCGGGCACGCAGTTGCCGGGGCGTGCCCTTTGCGCCCTGACCTTCGGCCGACCGGCATCCGTAGTAACCACCAGCGCACGGCCGTAGTTAGCGCGGATGCACTCACGGCGACCGGGGGCGAGACTGGCCGCGGCAATCGAAGGGAGCGGATTCATGAAGCGGTGTGTTGCGATGCTCTTCGCCCTCGCGCTGCTGTCGCTGGGAGCGTTGGCGGCTGGGTGCGGCGGAGATGACGACGGCGAAGAGGCGGGGGAGGGCACGACCACGACCGCAGAGGAAGCGCAGAAGTCGGTCGACATCGAGATGGGCGACTACTACTTCAAGCCGGACAAGCTGACCCTGCCGGTCGGCGCGGTCGAGATCACCGCTCCGAACGTCGGCAAGGTCGAGCACGAACTTGTCCTCTTCAAGACGGACCAGAATCCGGCCGATCTCCCGGTGTCAGGCTCCACCGTGGATACGGAGGCCCTAGAGGAGGAGGGCGCCGAGGAGGCAGGTGAGGCCGAGGCCGAGGCCGGTGAGACCGCAACGGGAACCTTCGACGTCACCGAGGGCAAGTACGCGATGATCTGCAACATCCCGGGTCACTATCAGAAGGGGATGTACGGAAGCGCGACCGTGAAGTAGCAAGTCACGGGAGCGGGCCGACGGCAGCGCAACACAGGCGCTTCAGCCTCTCGCGGAGGCTGTCGCACAACCTTCAATCGGGTCCATCGGAGGCCATCTCCGCATGGGTTAACACTCCGGGCGACGTCGTCCTCGTTCGCGCCGCGCGTCCTCAACCCGGGCGCGGGGGCAGCTGCTGGTCGCCGCCACCCGGGAGCGTCCGCCCCAGACAGCGGACGTGCGAGGGCACGATCCCCCAGCGCTTATAGAAGCGCAGGGCGTCCTCGTTGCCGGCGATGACGGCAAGCCCGATGAAGCCGACCCCCGCGGCGGCGAGACGCCGCTCGGCGTCCTCCATGAGCAGCGAGCCGATCCCCCAGCGGCGCAGCTCGGGCTCAACCGAGAGCGCCTCGAGCTCACCCATCCGCTCGTTTGTCTCGAAGCTCCAGTCGGCGTCGCAAATCCGGAAGAAGGCGAAGCCGACCCGGCGAGCCGTCGCGCTCGGCGATCAGCAGCCAGGCGTCACCGGCCCGCATCCAGCGCTCGAACTCCCCCCGGCGCCGCTGCCAGGAGTCCTCCGCGCGCCGGAATGGGGCGACCTCGCGGGCCTCGCCGGCGACCTCGGCGTGGTACTCGTGCATCGCTCGCCACAGCGACCCTACGTCGTCGAGCCGTTCCGCCCGCGCCTCGACGATCTCGACCTCGGGCGGCCCTGTCACCTGTGTGGTCACGAGGCGAGCCTATCGGCGAGGATGCGATCCGCAACCCGACGGGCGTTCCGCCACTCGGGCGCTTGCTCCACCCAGATGACCGAGAACATCGTCGGGGGAACGGTCAAAGCAGAACGTCGCGCTTGCCTCGAAGCCCTACTTGGCTGGACCTGGAAAGCACGCAAGGCAGCCCGCGCGTGAATAGAACTTCCTACCCTGCCAGTCGGGCTGACCTTCAACGCGGATCGCGGTGCGCTGCGTACCGGCCCGATTGCGTCCAACGACAGCGAGCGCTAGGGTCGCATCGAGGGCCCGAGAA
>DASUUD010000242.1:0-2253 GCA_036374255.1 Solirubrobacterales bacterium
GGTGAAGCTCGCGACCGAGCTCTCCAAGGTCGCGACCGGTGACACCCTCTACATCCTCGACGAGCCGACCACCGGGCTCCACTTCGCCGACGTGCAGCGCCTGCTCGACGTCCTCGGCCGGCTCGTCGACGCCGGCAACACGGTGGTCGTGATCGAGCACAACCTCGACGTGATCAAGACCGCGGACCGGCTGATCGACCTCGGCCCCGAGGGAGGCGAGCATGGGGGAGAGGTGGTCGCAACCGGAACCCCGGAGGAGGTCGCCGCCGTCGAGTCCTCCTACACCGGGCGCTTCCTAGCCGGCCTGGTCGAGCCGGCCAAGCCGGCTCGGGCGAAGCGCAAACGGCGCGAACCGGTCGCCGCCTAGCGGCGCTACGGCGCCCGGCGGTCGGCCAGCAGCGACGCTCCGATCGCGCCGCCGAGGTCGCCCAGTTCGGCGACCTGAAGGTGAGGCGGGTTCCCGTCGACGAAGAGATGCTTGTGCATCTCCTTGGCGAGAGCGTCCAGGTAGACGTCGCCGAGGCGCTCGCCGAGGCCGCCGCCCAGCACGACCACCTCGACGTCGAGCAGGTTCACGGCCGAGGCGATGCCGGTGCCGAGGTAGCGGACCGCGCGCCGGATCAGGCTCTCCGCAAGGGGGTCTTTCTCACGCAGCGCGTGCTCCCAGACGGAACTGGTCAGCCTGGTTTTCCCCCGCTTCTCCATTATCACGAAGAGGTCTGTGTCGACCCCCTTCGTAAGCTCTCGGCGCGCCCTCGCTTCCATCGCGGCGCGCCCCGCGTAGGCCTCCAGGCAGCCGCGCCGCCCGCACGGGCAGCGGGCGCCGCCACGCTTGACGACGGTGTGGCCGATCTCGCCCGCGGCGCCCCGGCCGAGCCACGGCTTTCCATCGAGGATGATGCCCCCTCCGATGCCGGTGCCCCACCAGACGCCCAGCAGCGAGCTGTAACGCCGACCGCTCCCGAGTCGGTACTCGCCTTCGACCGCTACCTGCACGTCGTTGCCGACTCGCACGGTCGTGCCCAGGGCCCCGGCGAGAGTCTCGCCGAGGGGAAAGCTGCCGCTCCAGCCCGGGAGATTGCGGGCATTGGAGACGACACCGGTCGCCTCGTCGGCGTCGCCCGGGGAGCCGACGCCGACCCCGGCCAGCTCCGCCGACTCGACTCCGGCCGCGGAGGCGGCCTCCCGCATGGCGTCCGCAATCGCCGCCGCCACGTCAGCCGGCCCGCCGGTGGTCGGAGTGGGCTGCCGTGCCTCTCCGCGCACCTCGCCGCCCGAGTCTGCGACGACCGCCTGGATCTTCGTCCCCCCGAGGTCTATCCCGCCGCGCAGGTCCGGCACGTGGTCAGTCTATGCCGCCCGATCTCGAGGCTTACCTCCATCCGCGGCGGAGGGCATAACGTTGGGTTTCGATGAGCGGGTCCGGAGGGCAGCGCGGCTGGCGGGTCTGGTGGCGGAAGCACCGTTGGTACGAGCGCAACCGGCGGCCGCTGCGGCGCTGGCGGATCAACCGCCATGCGGCGCGCGGTGGCTTCTTCGTGCGATACCCGGTCGAGGGGGAGTTGCTGGAGGCGCTCGACGAGGGCCGCCTGCGGATCGGCGAGGGGACCCTGCTGGAGCCCGGCTGCTGGCTCACCCTGGCGCCGGACGCCCGGATCGAGATAGGCGCCGGCTGCTTCCTCAACCGCAACACGATGCTCGCCTCCAACGGGGAGGTCGTGATCGGGGACCACGTCATGTTCGCCAACGGCTGCTTCGTCAGCGACGCCGACCACCGCTTCGACGATCCCGAGGTCCCCGTCCCGTGGCAGGGCTTCAGCTCGAAGGGCCCGGTGAGGATCGGCTCCAACTCCTGGTTCGGCGTCAACTGCGTCGTCACCAGCGGTGTGACGATCGGTGAGCGCTGCGTGGTCGGGGCGAACTCGGTCGTCACGCAGGACCTGCCGCCCGCGACGATCGCGGCCGGCGCGCCGGCGAGGGTCCTCCGCGAGATCGAGTTTCGGCGCTGACCTCGGCGGGGACAGGCGCATCATCGTGTTCATTGGACACATGACGGAAGGGGCTTCGCGCGGGACCCGCCGATGGGGACCTATAATCCGTTGAGGCCGTGACCCCGAGGGCATGGACCCGAATGAACCTCGCAACGAGCATCCCCCCGAGCGCAGAGACCGCTGTCACCGTCGTCCGTGAGAAGGGCGAGCTGCGCGCCGCGCTCGCCGAGCCTCGAGCCGCCGGCCGCTCGATCGGCCTGGT
>DASUUD010000243.1:0-8965 GCA_036374255.1 Solirubrobacterales bacterium
CGCAGGCTTTGCCGCCGACGACCGGGTCGTCGAACCTGTTCGGCACCAAGGTGGTCGCGCCCTGAGCAGCGGTCGGGACGACTGCAGCCAGCGCGCACAGCGCCAGCGCGACTCGCGTCGTCCCGAATAGGCCCAAGGCGCGATGATGGCACATGGGCCCTTGATCAAGGACTTCGCTCAGTTGAGATGACTCCCTTCCGAAATCAAAGACTTGGCCCTATGCCGGCCAACCCCGGCACCGCAGAACCAAGAAAAATGCGCCCGACGAGAATCGAACTCGCGACCTTCGGCTTGAAAGACCGACGCTCTTTGGTCCCCGTGAAGGGACCGTTGACCACTGAGCTACGGGCGCCCGACGCGGGAGTTTAATAGCCCCTCGCGCTCTGGCAACAGTCGATGGACGAGCCGCGGAGCGGGCCGCAGACAGTGCGAGAATCGGCGCACCGATGGAGCTCGGCCTGGAGAACCGCGTCGCGCTTGTGATGGGCGCCAGCCGAGGGATCGGTCGCGGGATCGCGGCGGCGCTGGCCCGCGAAGGCGCCCGGGTCGCGATCGCCAGCCGCTCGAGGGAGCGGATCGAGGAGGCGGCCGGGGAGATCGAGGGCGAGGTGACGCCGTTCGTCGCCGACGCCGCCGATTCCGACCGACTCGCCGCCCTGCCCGCCGAGGTCTCCGGGGAGCTCGGCCCGATCGAGATCCTCGTCGCCAACACAGGCGGGCCGCCCCAGGGCGGCGCGCTTGACCACGGGATCGAGGAGTGGGAGAGCGCCTACCGTTCGCTCGTCCTGGCGCCGCGGGTGCTGGCCGGTGAGGTCGTGCCGGGGATGCGCGAGCGCGGCTGGGGGCGGATGGTCAATGTCGGCTCCACCGCCACCCGGGAGCCGATCCCAGGCCTCAACCTCTCCAACTCCCACCGCATGGCCGCAGTCGGCTTCCTGAAGACGCTCGCCCGCGAGGTGGCCGGCGACGGGGTCACCGTCAACACAGTCGCCACCGGGCGCTTCGCGACGGAGCGCTTCGCCTCCCTCGCCGGCTCGATCGAGGCCGCCGAAGCGAGCGCCCGCGAGCACATCCCGGCCGGGAGGCTGGGCCGTCCCGAGGAGTACGGCGACCTGGTCGCCTTCCTCTGCTCCGAGCGCGCCGCCTACATCACCGGCACCACGATTCCGATCGATGGGGGCCTGCTGGCCTCCGCCTTCTGAGGGTGGGCGACGCGATGGGCCACTCTCACGTCGCTCACGCCCACCAGGCGACGGCCGAGTCAGACCGGGCCAGGCTCTGGATCGCCCTGGCGGTGATCCTCAGCTTCATGGCGGTCGAGGTCGTGGCCGGCATCGTCGCCAACTCGCTGGCGCTGCTCTCCGACGCCGCCCACATGCTCACCGACGCAGCGGCGATCGGCCTCGCGCTGGTCGCGCTGCGGCTCAGCCGGCGCCCCCCCGGCGGCGCGATGACCTTCGGCCTCAAACGGGTCGAGATCCTCTCCGCGCAGATCAACGGGGTCGGCCTCCTCGTCCTGGCGGCGCTGATCGCCTTCGAGGGCGTGAGGCGCCTGTTCGCTCCGCCCGGAGTCGAGGGTGGCCTCGTCCTGGTGGTCGCCGTGGTGGGGATCGGGGTCAGCCTCGCCGCCACGCTGATCCTGGCCGGTGCCAACCGCCGCAGCCTCAACATCGAGGGCAGCTATCAGCACATTCTCGCCGACCTCTGGGCCTTCATCGGCACAGCAGTCGCGGGCGCCGTGATCGTCCTCACGGGCTTCGATCGCGCCGACTCGATCGCCTCCCTGGTCGTCGCCGCCCTGATGCTCAGGTCGTCCTACGGCCTGCTTCGCGAATCCGGCCGCGTCTTCCTCGAGGCGGCTCCGAAGGGGATCGACCCGGAGCGGATCGGTCGGCGTATGGCCGAGCAGCCCGGTGTGGTCGAGGTGCACGACCTGCACGTCTGGGAGGTCACCTCGCAGTTCCCGGCGCTCGCCGCCCACGTCACGGTCGAGCGCGACGCCGACTGCCACATGACCCGGCTCGCCCTGGCCGAGCTGCTGAAGTCCGAGTTCGACATCCACCACTCGACGCTCCAGGTCGAACACGAGCCGGAGCGCCTGCTGCAGATCGAAGAGAGCGAGCCCGACCGCTGAACGGCGCTAGGGCGAGGGGATCGTGTCCTCGGGCTCGTAGTCGTCGGAGCCCGGGGCCTCGCGCATCGAGGGGAAGAGGATCACGTCGCGCAGGGTCTTGGCGCCGCTCAGGATCATCATCAGGCGGTCGACCCCGAGGCCGCAGCCGCTCGCGGTCAGCATCCCGTATTCGAGCGCCCGCACGAACTCCTCGTCGTGCTCGTGCGGGGTTTCGACAGCGCCCGCCTCACGGCGCTCGCGCTGTTCGACGAAGCGGCGCCGCTGCTCCACCGGGTCGTTGATGTCGGTACCGCCGCCGACGATCTCCATCCCGGCGACGATCCCGTCGAACGCCTCGCCCAGCAACGGGTGCCCGGGGACGGGCTTGACCAGCGGCCAGATGTCGAGCGGCAGATCGACTATGAAGGTGGGCTGGATCAGCTTCGGCTCCATCAGCCTCCCCTGCAGGGTGTCCACCACCCCGGCCCAGTCGTCGTCCGGATCGACGTCCTCGCCCGCGAGCTCGGCCAGCTCGTCGCGGCTCGCCTCGACGATGTCGACGCCGGTCTCCTCGAGCAGGGCGTCGCGCAGCGTCACCCGCTTCCAGGGCGTCGCGAAATCGATCGTCTCGCCGTCGCGCTCGACCCTGATCGTGCCGAGCACCCGCTGCACGACGTCGGACACCAGCTCCTCGGCGAACTCCATCACGCCCCGGTAGTCGACGCCGCTGACGAACCACTCGAGCATCGTGAACTCGGGGTTGTGCTGGGGAGACATTCCCTCGTTGCGGAAGAACTTGCCCAGCTCGTAGACGTCCTCGAAGCCGCCGACGATGGCCCGCTTCAGGTAGAGCTCGGTGGCGATGCGCAGATAGAGGTGACGATCGAGGGCGTGGTGGTGGGTTTTGAACGGGCGCGCCGCGGCGCCGCCGGTCAGCCGCTGCAGGATCGGCGTTTCCAGCTCCACGTAGCCGCGCTCGTTCATGTGAGCGCGGATCGCCGCCAGCACCTTGGCCCGCAGCTTGAAGATCTCGCGCGAGCGCTCGTTGGCCATCAGGTCGAGCTCGCGCTGGCGGTAGCGGACCTCGGGGTCGGAGATGCCATGGAAGAGGTCGGGCGGGTCGCGCAGCGCCTTGGCCAGCAGCACGCACTCGCGCACCTCGATCGCCAGCTGCCCGCGCTTGGTCACGTAGAGGTCCCCCTCGACCCCGACCACGTCGCCGATGTCGAGGTCTTCGATCCGGTCGAAGGCCTCCTGCCCCAAGGCGTCAACCCGGGCGTAGGCCTGGATCGTCCCGGATAGGTCGCGGACGTCGAAGAAGGTCGTCTTGCCGTGGCCGCGCTGTCCCGTCACCCGGCCGGCGATCCGGTAGGTGAAGCCGGGGTGCTCGCCCTCTCCCAGCTGCTCCGGGTCGTGGACCGCGAGGATGTCGGCGATCCTTGCCCGCTGGCCGAAGCTGCGGGGGAACGGGTCGATCCCTTCGCTCCGCAGCCTTTCGGCCTTGGCGAGCCGCTGCGCCTCGGGAGATCCGGGCGCGGGAGACTCAGAATGCAGGCTCGCCCGCTCCGCGCTCAAGGTGCGAAGCCGACTGTTACGCGCTCACCGCCCATGTAGTCGCGCATCGTAGTCGCATCGCGCAGCATCTCTCGCATCGCCGGCCCGTGGTGGGTGTCGTGCTCGAAGGCGACCCTCCAACCCGACGGGATCTCTGCGAGCACGCCGCGGATCACGCCGAGGCCGTCCTCGCCGCAGTCGCCGGTGACGGCGATGCGCGGCTCGCGCCGGATCTCGGGCGAACGGTCGTAGATCGTCGAGTCGGTGACGTAGGGAAGGTTGGCGAGGACGAGGTCGACCGGCTGGCCGGTGACCGCCTCGGGCAGGCCCTCCTCGATCGTCACCTCGAGGTCCATCCCCAGCCGCTCGGCGTTCTGGCGCGCGACTTCAGCCGCCTCAGGCGAGAGGTCGGAGGCGGTCACCTCGAGGTCGGGACGCTGGCACAGCAGCGCAAGGGCTACGGCTCCCGACCCGGTGCCGATCTCGTGCACGCGCGCTCCCTCGGGCAGCTCTCTGGCGACCTCGACGAGCAGCCCGGTCTCGCGCCGCGGGATCAGCACTCGTGAATCGACCGCGACGTCGATCCCCTGGAAGGTCTCGTGACCGAGGATGTAGGCGAGCGGCTCGTGCTCCGCGCGGCGGGCCACGTCGGCTTCGATCTGGGCGCGGAGCTCCGGCGAGACCTCGCCCCTCCCGTTCCGGGCGAGCTCCTCGAGGCTCACCCCGAGCGCGTTCGCGACCAGTGCCTCGGCATCGGCGCGCGCCTCCTCGCAGCCCGCGGCGTCGATTCTCTCGGCCGCCTCGTCGACCAGGGCGCCGACGGTCGCGGCGGACGATCCACCCTCGCTACCGGTCTCCACGGGTCCCAACGACTCCTCCTTGGATCTCAAGTTCGGTTGTTGAAAGGTTTGACATCAGGCAACACGGGTCCTCAGCTCATCCCGCCATCCCCGGCTCAGCTGTGGCCGAGGAATCAACGCGAGACAGGGTCCCATATCGGCGCCGCAGCGCAAAGATCAAGCCCGCACCGACCAACATGATGGCAAGACTCTCGATCTGGGCGGCGGTGAGGCCGAGCACTGCGTCCTCGTTGCGGCGCACGAACTCGACCAGGAAGCGCTCGGCGCCGGCGTAGAGGAGGTAGAGCGCGAAGAGGACTCCGGCGCGGAAGCGGTCGCGGAGCTGCCAGAGGATCAAGGCCCCGAGGCCCATCGCCAGCGTCTCGTAGATCGGGGTCGGGTGCACGGTCTCGTCGGTGGGGACGGTGCCCTCCGGGTAGGCCATGGCCCACGGCCCGTCCCAGGCTCTTCCGTAGTCCCCGTCGCCGGAGAGCTGGCAGCCGATGCGGCCGATCGCGTAGCCGAGCGCCAGCGCCGGGGCCGCAAGGTCGAACAGCGCCGCCCCGAGGAAGCCGCGGTACCAGGCCCAGGCCAGAACCGCGAGGGCGCCACCGACGATGCCCCCGTACCAGACCAGTCCGGAGCCCGAGAAGAGATTGCCCAGCAGGTCGTCCCTGACGCTGTCCCAGTTCTCGACCACGAAGTAGAGGCGGGACCCGACGACGCCGCCGATCAGCGCCGCGAAGCCCATCTCGTAGGCCCAGTCGGTCGGCTTGCCGATCTCCTTGAGGCGCTTCGCGATCAGGGCGCCCGCCGCCAGAAAGCCGAGGGCGAACATCAGGCCGAAGGTCTGTAGCGTCAGCGGCCCGAGCTGGATCTCCGGATACACGCCTACTCCCCGAGCAGCGCCGCCAGCAGCGCCTTCTGCGTGTGCAGACGGTTCTCGGCCTGGTCCCAGACCGCGGAGCGCTCGCCGTAGAGGACCTCGGCGGTGATCTCCTCCCCGGGGTGCGCGGGCAGGCAGTGCAGGACGATCGCGCCGTCCTTGGCCCCGCCCAGCAGGTCGGCGTCGACGCGGAACGGGGCGAGGTCGGCGCGGCGGCGCTCCGCCTCCTCCTCGTCTCCCATGCTGACCCAGACGTCGGTGTAGATCGCGTCGGCGCCGTCGACAGCTGCGCGCGGGTCGTCGGTCAGCCTCGCGCCGTGACCCTCCTCGAGCTGGTAGCCCTCCGGGGCCGCGACCACGACCTCGACTCCGGCCAGCTCACCGGCGATCGTCAGCGAGCGGGCGACGTTGTTGCCGTCGCCGACGTAGGCCAGGCGGAGGCCGTGGAGGTCGCCGCAGCGCTCGCGCAGGGTGAGCAGGTCGGCCAGTGCCTGGCAGGGGTGATGCTTCGGAGTGAGCGCGTTGACGACGGGAACCTCGGCTGCCGCCGCCAGCTCGGCGACCGCCTCATGGGAGCCGGAGCGGATCACGATCGCGTCCACGTAGCGGGAGAGGACCCGCGCCGTGTCGAGCGCCGACTCGCCGCGCGATAGCTGCAGCTCGTCGCCGCGCAGCACGATCGGAGTCGCGCCCAGCTCCGCGACACCCACCTCGCAGGAGATCCGGGTGCGGGTGGAGGGCCGCTCGAAGACGAGGGCGATGCTTCGTCCCGCCAGTTCGGCGGCTCCCACGCCGTCGCGGCGGCCGCCTTTGAGGCGCTGCGCGTGGTCGAGCAGCTCGCCCAGCTCGAAGGCGCCCAGCTCTTCACCTGTGAGGAAGTCTCGCTTCAAGCTTGCGGATACTAAGCCGGTGCGCTTCGCGGCCCTGAGCTGGAATCTCTTCCACGGGCGGGATTTCCCACCCGACCCGCGCCTGTTCACCCGGCGCTCGAGGCTGCTGCGGGTCACCGAGCGCAACGAGACTCACGTGCAGGTGAACCGCGACCTGGCCCCCGAGTTCTCCCAGCTGCTGGCCGGCGCGGAGTGGGACGTTGCGCTGCTCCAGGAGTGCCCGCCGCGCTTCTGCCGGCGACTCGCGCGCGCCTGCGACGCGGAGGCCCACCGCGTGCTCACCTCGCGCAACTCGCTGGGCGCGCTGCGCGGTCTCGCCGCCCGGCTCAACCCCGACCTGATCGCCTCAGCCGAGGGCGGGTCGAACCTGACCCTGGTCCGGCCCGGCTCACTCGGCGAGATCGCGGAGCGGCGCGAGATCGCAATTCACACGAGTTGGCCGGAGCGGCGGGCGATGGCCTTCACCCGCACCGGGTCCGGGCTCTGCGTCGCCAACCTGCACGCGACCCATAACCGCCCGGCCCTCGCCACGCAGGACGTGCTGATGGCCGCCGAGAGGGCGGTCGAATGGGCGGGCGAGGCGCCGCTGCTGTTCGGCGGCGACCTCAACCTGCACCCGGCTGGAAGCGCCGAGGTGTTCGACGAGCTTCGGGGGCGGTTCGGCCTCGGCCCACCGACCTCTCCAGGCGCGATCGACCACCTGCTCGTCCGCGGGATGGAGGTCGTGGCTCCCCCTCGCCAGTGGCCACCCGAGCGGCGCGAGGCTCGCAGCGACGGCCTGGCACTGCGCCTCTCCGACCACGCGCCGGTCGAGGCCGTTTTCTCCACATGAAGCGCATTGCCCACGCGAGCGGGTAGTGATGCGATAGTCAGTTGGCAACTCACCGTCCCCAGCGATCAGGAGAGGACAGATGGCTGCAAAAAAACAGACCTCGGGGAAAACGACGAAAAAAGCGAAAAGCGGGGGGCGCGCGAAATCGGCGAAAAAATCGAAATCGAAATCGAAATCGAAAGCCAAAGCAAAAGCGCCGAAAAAAGCGGGGGGCCGCGCCACTGGCCTCGACAAGAGCGTCGAACAGTTCCGCGAGAGCCTCGAACACAGCGTCACGCTGAGCATGGACCGCCTCCAGGAGGTTGTCGACGACGCCGTGAAGCGCGGGCGGATGACCCGCGGCGACGCCGAAAAGATGCTCTCCGATCTGGTGAAAAAAGGCCGGCGGCAGACGGACAACATGCTGAAAGAACTCGAACGACTGGTCCGGCAGGCGCGCAAAGGCGTCGGCGGGCGGGCCGCGCCGGCCCGCAAACAGGCGACGCAGGCCGCCCGGCGCGCCCGCAAAAAACTGAGCTAGGTGGAATCGGCCACCGGTGAGAAGCCCGCGGCCCGGCCGCGCCGAGGGGAGCTGCTCGAGGTCGAGATCGACTCGCTCGCCTTCGGCGGGCGCGGGGTCGCCCGGGCCGATGGATTCGTCCTCTTTGTGGCGGGCGGGCTGCCGGGCGACCGGGTGCGGGCCGAGATCACCAAGGCGAAGCGCCGCTTCGCCGAGGCGCGGGTCGTCGAGCTGCTCCAGCCAGGGGTCGAGCGAGTCGCCGACCGCTGCGTGCACGACGGCGAGCCCTGCCCGGGGGCGCCCTGGCAGGGCCTTCCTTACGAGCACCAGCTCGCCCACAAGCGCGAGCAGGTCGACGAGGCGCTGCGGCGGATCGGCGGCCTCGACGGCTTCGAGCTGGAGGAGATCGAGCCGGCGGTCGAGCAGTGGCGCTACCGCAACAAGCTCGAGTACAGCTTCGGCGAGCGGGGCGGCGAGACCGTCCTGGGTTTCCACGCGCGCGGGCGCTGGGACCTGATCGTCGGGGTCGACGACTGCCTGCTCGCCTCCGAGCGCGGCAACGCCGCCCGCAACGAGGTGCGCGACTGGGCGCGCCGCGAGGCGGTCCCGCCCTATGACCGCCGCGCCCGCGATGGCGTGCTTCGCAACCTGGTGGTCCGCGAGGGCCGGCGAACCGGCCAGATCCAGACCCGCCTCGTCACCGCGCCGGCCCGGTTTCCCAAACCCCCGGTCGACCTGCACACCGTGATCGAGGGCGACTCGGGCGGCACCGAGGGGCCGACCGGCGTGCTGGGCGAGGAGCGGCTCCGAGAGGAGCTCAGCGGGCTGCGGCTGGAGATGTCGCACGGCGCCTTCTTTCAGACCAACACCGAGATGGCCGAGCGGCTCTACGCCGTGGCCGGCGAGTACGCGGAGCTGAGCGGCGGCGAGCGGGTCTTCGACCTCTACTGCGGGATCGGCACGATCGGCCTGACCATGGCGGCGAGGGCGGGGGAGGTCTGGGGGCTGGAGATCGTCCCCGAGGCGATCGCCGACGCGAAGCGCAACGCCGAGGCCAACGGGATCGCCAACGCGCGCTTCGTCGCCGGCAACTCGCGCACCGGAGTGCGCCCGCTCCTCGAGCGGGCCGGGAAGCCGGACGTGCTCGTCCTCGACCCGCCCCGCGCCGGCCTCTCGCAGAAGATCGTGCGACGGGTGCTGGAGTGCGAGGCGAGGCGCATCGTCTACGTCTCCTGCAACCCCACCACGCTCGCCCCCAACGCGGCCCAGCTCACCGAGGCCGGCTATAGGCTGCGCCGCGTGAGGCCGGTGGACATGTTTCCCCAGACCCCGCACATCGAGTGCGTGGCGCT
>DASUUD010000244.1:0-2626 GCA_036374255.1 Solirubrobacterales bacterium
CAGCGCGCGCACGAGGCGGCCCGGGAGCGCGCCGATGTACGTGCGCCGGTGGCCGCGGATCTCGGCCTCGTCGCGCACGCCGCCGAGCGACATGCGGATGAACTCGCGGCCGGTGGCGCGCGCGATCGACTTGCCGAGCGAGGTCTTGCCGACGCCGGGCGGGCCAACGAGGCAGAGGATCGGTCCCTTCAGCTTGTTGGCGCGGCTCTGCACGGCGAGGTACTCGACGATGCGCTCCTTGACCTTCTCCAGGCCGTAATGGTCGGCGTCGAGCACCTCCTCGGCGAAGCCGAGGTCGTGCTTGACACGCGACCTCCTGCCCCACGGGATGCCGAGCAGCCAGTCGAGATAGTTGCGCACGACGGTGGCCTCGGCCGACATCGGGCTCATTTGGCGCAGCTTCTTCAGTTCCGCCTCGGCCTTCTCGCGCGCCTCCTTCGACAGCTTGGTCTTGGCGATCCGCTCCTCCAGCTCGCGCAGCTCGTCGCGGCCGTCCTCGGAGTCGCCCAGCTCCTTCTGGATCGCCTTCATCTGCTCGTTGAGGTAGTACTCGCGCTGCGTCTTCTCCATCTGGCGCTTGACGCGCGAGCGGATGCGCTTCTCGACATTGAGGACCGAGATCTCGCTCTCCATCATGCCGAGCACCTTCTCCAGGCGCTGCAGCACCGAGGTGAGGCTCAGGATCTCCTGCTTCTCGGGGATGCGCACGGCCAAGTGCGAGGCAATGGTGTCGGCGAGGCGCGAATAATCGTCGATGTTGGCGACGGCGGAAAGGACCTCCGGGCTCACCTTCTTGTTAAGCTTCACATAGTTCTCGAACTCGGAGATGACGGAGCGGGCGAGCGCCTCCACCTCGATCTCGTCGCCGACCGTCTCCTCCAGGATGGCGGCCTCCGCCTCGAAATAGTCGGCGCGGTCGCTGTAGCGCACGATGCGCGCCCGGTCGCGACCCTCCACCAGCACCTTCACGGTGCCGTCCGGCAGCTTCAGAAGCTGCAGCACCGAGGCGAGCGTGCCGATCTCGTAGATGCCGTCGGCCGTCGGATCGTCCTCGCCCGCCTCCTTCTGGGTGGCCAGCAGAATCTGCTTGTCGGTGCGCATCACCTCTTCGAGCGCGGCGATCGACTTCTCGCGGCCGACGAAGAGCGGCACGATCATGTGGGGGAAGACGACGATGTCCCGCAGCGGCAGCACCGGGTACACGCCTGCGCCTGCGGGGACGCTAGTCGATTGAGGCTTGTCGGTCATCGGCATTCCTCTGTCGCCCGAGCCGATCGATTCGGCGGACGGTCCTGCATTGTAATGGGGGCTCGCCACCGATCATACCGCGCATCGCCGTCTGCGGCTTGAGTGGGGATATCGGCGTTGGCGCGAGCCGTGCGTTGCCGTTTAGGTGGACACCGCGGCAACCCAAGTCAAGGCGGCGGGCCCGTTGCGGAGCTCCGCTCCGCAGGCGAATAGGGAGTAGCGAGCAGCCGGCGGTCAGGGGCAGCGCGAGTTCTACTCGCTATTCCCTATTCGCTATTCGCTCAGGCGGACCGCCCGCCCTGCATCTCCTCGCTGCGCTCGCTGTAAATGTAGAGCGGCCGCGACTTGCCGCCGACCACCTCGCCGGAGATGACCACCTCCTCGACCCCGTCGAGGCCGGGCAGGTCGAACATCGTCTCCAAGAGGATGGCCTCCATGATGGAGCGCAGGCCGCGGGCGCCGGTCTTGCGCTCGATCGCCTTCTTGGCGATGGCCGTCAGCGCGTCCTCATGGAAGTTGAGCCGCACGTTCTCCATCTCGAACAGCCGCTGGTACTGCTTGACCAGCGCGTTCTTCGGCTCCGTCAGGATCTGCACCAAAGCCGGCTCGTCGAGGTCCTCCAGGGTGGCGACGACCGGCAGGCGGCCGACGAACTCCGGGATGAGCCCGAATTTCAGCAGGTCCTCCGGCTCCACGGCGCGGAACAGCTCGCCGACCTTGCGGTCCTCAGGCGAGCCCACCATGGCGCCGAAGCCGATGGAGGTCGTCTTGCCGCGGTCGGAGATGATCTTCTCCAGGCCCGAGAAGGCGCCGCCGCAGATGAACAGGATGTTGGTGGTGTCGACCTGGAGGAACTCCTGCTGCGGGTGCTTGCGCCCGCCCTGCGGCGGCACGCTGGCGACCGTGCCCTCCATGATCTTGAGCAGCGCCTGCTGCACGCCCTCCCCCGACACGTCGCGGGTGATCGAGGGGTTGTCGGACTTGCGGCTGATCTTGTCGACCTCGTCGATATAGACGATGCCGCGCTGCGCCCGCTCGACATTGTAGTCGGCCGCCTGCAGGAGCTTGAGGATGATGTTCTCCACGTCCTCGCCGACATAGCCCGCCTCCGTCAGCGTCGTGGCATCGGCCATGGTGAAGGGCACGTCGAGGATGCGCGCCAGGGTCTGGGCGAGCAAGGTCTTGCCGCAGCCGGTCGGGCCAATCAGCAGGATGTTGGACTTGGCCAGCTCGACGTCGTTGTTGCGCGCCGCATGATTGAGGCGCTTGTAATGATTGTGGACGGCGACCGACAGGACCTTCTTGGCGTGGACCTGGCCGATGACGTAATCGTTCAGGACTTCATAGATCTCCTGCGGCGTCGGCACGCCGTCTCCGG
>DASUUD010000245.1:0-9579 GCA_036374255.1 Solirubrobacterales bacterium
AAGATCTCGTCGTGGGCCTCCGAGCCCGGCCTTCCCGCAACCTCCCAGGCTTCGCCGATCGCGACCCCCTTCACGGACTGGATCGAGGCGACGGCAGCGGCGAGGCGGCCGTCGAGGCGCTCCTCCCAGGAGATGTGCGAGCCGAGCCCGGGAACCAGTCCGAAGGCGCGCACCTCGAAGGTCCCCCCGAGGCTCTCGTTGGCCTTGCGCAGGCGGTCGATCTCCCCGACCATCGCCGCGCTGGCCTCCGGGTCCAGGCAGCGCACCGGGTCGTCGTCGACCTTCTCGAAATCGGCGGGCGTGAGGTCGGCGCGCTCCGGCGCCCGCACCGAGCCGATCTGGGTGACGTGGCTGTGGACGCTGACCCCGAGCGCGGTGAGGAAGCCGCGGGCGATCGAGCCCGCCGCCACCCGAGCCGCCGTCTCGCGGGCGCTGGCCCTCTCCAGCACGTTGCGGATGTCGCTGTGTCCGTACTTCTGGGCGCCAACCAGGTCGGCATGGCCGGGCCGCGGCAGGTGGACCTCCTCGATCTCGGCCTCGACCGGCCAGGGGTTCATCCGGTCCTCCCAGTTGGCGTAGTCGCGATTCGCGACGAGGACCGCTAGCGGGCTGCCCAGGGTGCGGCCGTGGCGCAGCCCTGAGCGGATCTCCACGGCGTCGGACTCGATCTTCATCCGCCCACCACGCCCGTGTCCGAGCTGGCGGCGCGCCATGTCGCGATCGAGGACCGCGCGATCGAGGGCGAGGCCCGCCGGCATGCCCTCGACGATCGCGACGAGGCCCGGGCCATGCGACTCGCCGGCGGTGGTGAAGCGGAAGACGGTGCTCATCTCCGCAAGGCTATATCCGGCGTCAGCCGCGCGCCCCCGCCCGCATCGCCTCTAGCGGCGCCACGCGGCCGGTCCAGATGCGGAAGGAGTGGGCGCCCTGGCGGACCAGGACCTCGATCCCGTCGATCGTCGTCGCGCCCGCGGCCTCCGCCGCTGCCAGCAGCGAGGTCGGGCCCTTTCCGTAGACCAAATCGACGACCGTCTGGCCCGGCGAGAATGCGTCGGCTCGCAGGGGGAGCTCCTCGAAGGGGTTCTCCCCTGCCAGGCCGACCGCGGTCGAGTTGATGATCAGCTCGAAGGCGGCCGGGTCGGGATCCTTCACCGGCACCCCTCCCAGCTCCTCGCAGAGGTTTACCGAGCGCAGCTCGGTGCGGTTCCATACCTCGACCTCCGCCCCTTCCCGCACCAACGCCCAGACCGCGGCGCGTCCCGCGCCTCCTGCGCCGAGCACCAGCGCCCGCCGTCCCTGCAGCGCTGCCGGCAGTAGGTCGAGCAGCCCCTTTGCGTCGGTGTTGCGAGCGCGGATCTCGCCGTCGACGAAGCTCAGTGTGTTGGCTGCGCCGATCTCGCGAGCCGTCTCCGAAAGGGTGTCGGCCAGCGAGAGCGCCGCCCCCTTGTGGGGGACCGTGACGTTGGCGCCGACGAAGTCCTCCCCGGGCATCGCCCGGACCCTCTGCTCGAACCGGTCGGGGGCAACGTCAATCGCCTCGTAGGTCCATTCGTCGGCCATCCCGAGCCTGGCCAGCGCGGCGTTGTGCATGGCGGGGGAGCGAGAGTGGGCCACGGGGTGGCCGAGGACGGCTAGCCGCTGCATCGTCACGCGCCCTCCTCGCAGGTATCGGGCGACTCGCCGCCGGCCGCCTCGCGGGCGCTGTTGTAGCGGGCGACGTCGGCCTGGAATTCGGCGTCGGTCGAGGAGAAGTTGTGCTCCCCGCAGGTCCCCGGCTTGACGACGTAGTAGAGGTAATCGACCTGGGCCGGGCGGGCCGCCGCTTCGATCGAGGCGAGGCCGGGGCTGGAGATGGGGCCGGGAGGAAGCCCCGCGTTGACGCGGGTGTTGTAGGGCGAGTCCGTCGCCAGTTCCGATTCGGTCAGCGGCTCCTCGAAGTTGCCGGTGGCGAAGCGGATGGTCGCATCGATCCCGAGCGGCATGCCTTCGCGCAGCCGGTTGTAGATCACCGCCGCGATCAGCCTGCGCTCCTCCTCGAGCTGGGCCTCCTCCTCGACCATGGAGGCGATCGTCAGCACGTCGTACACGGTGAGGTTCTTGGACCGCGCGTAGCGCATGTTCACGCCCCGCAGCCGGCGTTTGAAGTCCTCGAGTTGGAGCTGCACCAGATCGCTGACAGGGGCCTTCGCGCGCAGCTCGAAGGTGTCGGGGAAGAGGAAGCCCTCGAGGTCCTCCGCTTCCCTGCCTCCGTATTTGGCGGGATCGAGGTGGGGAGAGCGCACGCTGGCCTTCAGGTAGTCCCCACGCAGGCCCAGTTCGCTCGCCAGCTCGGCCGTCTGGGCGCGGCTATAGCCCTCCGGGATCGTCACCGTGATGGTCCTCATCGGCGGCGCCGGCGCCGGCTCATCCCGGTCGAGCTCGCGGTAGGCGACCGCGCCCCCGACGAGCAGGGCGACCAGGCCCGCCGTGATGACGCCGACGACCGCGATCGTTCGCCGGTCGCGCGGGCCCTTGCCCGGGCGCCGGCGGGCGGGGCGCGGTGGCTTCGCGGCTCCGCCGGACCCCCCGCTCGCGTTCTGGCGCCGCCGCTCTTCGCGTTCAAGGCGCCGCCGCTCCCGCTCGGCGGCGGGGTCCTCGCCCGGCCGCCCCTCATCCGCCGTCATCGCCGTTCCCCTCGGTTGCCTTCCGACTGGCTAGGTAGGACTCGAGCAGGTGGGCCGCCGCCAGCGAGTCGGCCGGCGCGGTGGCGCCCTCGCGGCGGCTCGCCTCCGCCATGCGGGTTGTCAGCCTCTCGTCGTAGGTCTCCACCGGGACGTCGAGCACGGCCTCCAGCTCGGCGCAGAACTCTCGGATCAGCGCCGCCTGGGAGCCCTCCTCCCCGCTGAGCTGGACCGGGAGGCCGACGACGACCCGGTCCACGTCGTGGTGGGCCACCAGCTCGGCGACGGAGCGCGGCTGCGGCGGCTCGATCACCGGCAGCGGGGTCGCCAGGGTGCCGCTGCGATCTGAGATCGCACAACCGATCCGCGCCGTTCCGTGGTCCAGCGCCAGGACCCGCATGCCGGCCATACCTACTCCAGCTCCCGCTCGATCGCCTGCCGCGCCGCGGCCAGCGCTTCATCGAGCTTCTCGGTGTCCCTTCCCCCCGCCTGTGCGACCTCGTCCCGACCGCCGCCTCCACCGCCGACGATCGACGCCGCCTCGCGGACGACCCCCGCTGCGGAGACCCCCTTAGCAACCGCGCCCTCGGACACGAGGGCAGCCAGCCCAACCCTGTCCCCGTCGGCACCGCCCAGGACGACCGCCGAGTCGCCCTTCAGCTTCGACTGCACCCGGCTCGCCAGGTCGAGCAGCGCCTTCTGGTCGACGATCGGTGCGCGGGCGGCGACCAGCTTCACCCCGCCGCGCTCGGAGGCCTCGCCCGCGAGCCGATCCGTCTCCTCGCCGAGCTGCTCCTGCGCCGCCCGCTTCGCACCCTCACCGGCCTCGCGCAGGCGCTCTGCCGCGCGCCGGGCTCCCGCCAGGGGATCCTGGGGTGTGCCGAGCAGCTCGCCCACCTCGCGCAGGCGGGTTTCGCGCCCGCGGTACCAGTCGATTGCGGCGGGGCCGCTCAGTGCCTCGATCCGTCGCACGTTCGCCGCGCTCGAACCCTCGGAGGCGATCTTGAAGATCCCCACCTCGGCCGTGTTGGAGACGTGAGTTCCCCCGCACAGCTCGCGCGAGACGCCGTCGACCTCCACGACCCGCACCCAGTCGCCGTATTTCTCGCCGAACAGCGCCATCGCCCCGAGCTTCTCGGCCTCGGCCCGCTCCATCTCCAGCCAGCGAACCGGCCGGCTCGCCTTGATCCACTCGTTGACCCGGTCCTCGACTGCCTGCAACTCCTCGGAGCTGAGCGCCTGGCCGTGGGTGAAGTCGAAGCGCAGCTTGTCCGGTCGCACCGCCGAGCCCGCCTGGCGGACGTGGTCGCCGAGTCGCTCCCGCAGCGCAGCGTGCAGCAGGTGGGTCGCGGTGTGGTTGCGCATCGTCGCGTGGCGCGCCTCGTGGTCGACTACGGCTTCTACCGCCGCCTCCTCTGCTCCCGCTCGCTCCCCCTCGCCATCCCCGGGGATCTCGCTCGCCCGCTCCCGCGTCCTGGGACGGCGGGGCTTAATCTCGATCACTTGGTCCTCGCCGATCCGGTAGACATCAATCACCTCCGCCTCCGCCCCGTCGGACCATCGGATCACACCCGAGTCGGCGACCTGGCCGCCCCCCTCGGCGTAGAAGGGGCTCTCCTCGAGCTTCAACAGAGCCCTGCCGTCGTCGCTCTCCACGGCGGCGACGCCGGTCGTCGCCCGCAGGCTCTCGTAGCCAACGAAGCGGGTCGGGGGGGCCTGGGAGGCGAAGGCCATCACCCTCTCATGGCGGTCCTCGGAGCCGTGGGCCGTGGCGGCCCCCATGCGCGCCCTCGCGCGCTGCTCCTCCATCAGCTCCTCGAAGCCCGAGTCGTCCACCGAGAGCCCCTGCTCGGCGAGCAGCTCCTTGGTCAGGTCGTAGGGGAAGCCGTAGGTGTCATGGAGCTTGAAGGCATCGTTCGCGTCGATCCAGGAGGTTCCCGCTTCCTTTGCGGCTGCGATCAGCTGCTCGAGCAGCTCGGTGCCGCGCTCCAGGGTGCGGCCGAAGCTCTCCTCCTCGTCGCCGACCCAGCGGGCGATCACCTCTCGTTCAGAGGCCAGCTCCGGGTAGGCGTCGGACATCATCTCGATCGTCCGCTCTGCGAAGCGACCGAGCCAGGGGGCCTCGAAGCCCAGGGTGCGGCCCTGCTGGATCGCACGCCGCATGATCCTGCGCAGGATGTAGCCGCGGTCCTCGTTGGAGGGGACGACCCCGTCGGCGATCAGGAAGGCCGCCCCGCGCGTGTGGTCGGCGACGATCCGCATGGCGCGGGTCGTCGCGCCTCCGTCGGAGTAGGAGCGTCCCGACATCTCCTCGGCCAGGTCGATCAGCGGACGCAGCAGGTCGGTCTCGAAGACCGAGGGGACGTCCTGGAGGATCGCCGCCATCCGGTCGAGCCCCATCCCAGTGTCGATGTTTCGCATCGGCAGCTCGGTCAGCGTCCCGTCGTCGGCGAGGTCGTAGGTCATGAACACGTGGTTCCAGAACTCAAGGAAGCGGTCGGTGTCGTCGCCGGGGCGCTCGCCGGGGGCGCCGAAGTCCTCGCCGCGGTCGAGATACAGCTCCGAGCAGGGCCCGCAGGGGCCGGTCGGCCCCGCCTGCCAGAAGTTGTCGGCGCGTCCCAGCAGCACGATCCGCTCCTCGGCCAGCCCCTGCGCCCTCCAGATCGCGATAGCCTCCTCGTCAGGGCCGAGACCCAGCTCCTCGTCGCCGCCGAAGACGGTCGCCCAGATCCGCTCCGGATCCATGCCGAACCCCTCGGTGGAGAGCTCCCAGCCCCAGGCGATCGACTCCCGCTTGAAGTAGTCGCCGAAGCTCCAGTTGCCCAGCATCTCGAAGAAGGTGAGGTGGCGGGCGGTGTTGCCGACCTCCTCGATGTCGGTGGTGCGGAAGCATTTCTGCACGTCGGCGAGGCGACGCGACGGCGGCTCCTCGCGCCCCTGGAAGTAGGGCTTGAAGGGCTGCATCCCAGCGGTTGTGAGGAGCACAGACGGATCGTGGACCGACGGCACCAAGGAGGCCGAAGGCACGATCTCGTGCCCCCGTTGGGCGAAGAAATCGAGGTATGTCTGGCGGATCTCCCGAGCCTTCATCGATCCCAGAGCCTAAGTGACGCTCGGCGCCCGCAGCCGTGATCCGCGAGGACATGCGCTGACAGGAGCGCCCTCCCTCCGTTTCAGTGACGTATGGAAAGGGCCTTAACCTTGACCAGATGCGCAGAGATGCCGAAATCAGGGGCATATGAGCGAGGCCGCAGCCCCGAACCCGGCCTGGAGGCGCTTCCCGCCGGTGGCGCCGGCACGCCTGCTCTCCGACGATCGGCTCGCGCGCCGCGCAGCGGAGGGCGAGACGCGCGCCTTCGAGGAGATCTACGACCGCTATGCCCAGCGGCTGTACCGGTTCTGCCTGGCGATGCTCGGCAACCCGCAGGACGCTCAGGATGCGCTGCAGAACACCATGGTCAAGGCGCTGCGGGCGCTGCCGGGAGAGGAGCGCCGAATCCAGCTCAAGCCCTGGC
Organism: Solirubrobacterales bacterium; assembly: GCA_036374255.1. Taxonomy (GTDB): domain Bacteria; phylum Actinomycetota; class Thermoleophilia; order Solirubrobacterales; family 70-9; genus VRUE01. Next base: position 6,176 of record DASUUD010000245.1, read on the forward strand.
TGTATCGGATCGCCCGCAACGAGTCCGTGGAACTGATGCGCAGGCGCCCCGCGAGCGTCGAGGTCGAGCCGGATCAGACGCAGTCGATCGGGGAGCTGGAGAGCACCGTGGAGACCAGGGAGCGGCTGCGAGCGCTGATGGGCGACCTCGAGGAGCTGCCGGAGCGCCAGCGGGCGGCGTTGGTGATGCGGGAGCTGGCGGGCCTGGGCTTCGAGCAGATCGGCGACGCGTTCGACACGTCGGCTGCGGTCGCGCGGCAGACCGTCTACGAGGCGCGACTCAGCCTTCGCCAGATGGAAGCGGGTCGTGAGTTGAGCTGCCGCGAGGTCATGCGCGAGCTGTCCGACATGGACGGCCGGGTGGCGCGCCGCCGGGAGCTTCGTGCTCACCTGCGCAGCTGCGCCGACTGCCGAGCCTTCCGCGAGGCGATCTCCACGCGCCACGCCGATCTGGGGGCGATCGCCCCGCTTCCCGCTGCCGCCTCGGCGGCGATCCTCAGCGGCGTCCTCGGCACCGGAACGGCCTCTGGCGCCGTCGGGAGCACCGCCGGCGCGGGGCTGGCGGGGACGCTGGGGGCAGGCGCGGGCAAGGTCGTGAGCGCCTCCGCGATCGTCAAGTCCGCCACGGCCGTGGCTGTCGTCGCGGCGGTAGGTGTGGGGGCCGATCGCAGCGGCCTGATCGAGCTTCCCACGACGGTTGGCGGGGGTGACAGCGCTGAGCAGACGCCGGGCCACGTGAGCCCCCCTGGCAAGGCCGGGCTACGGCGCACGGAGGATTCCGGCACTGCCACGGGCGCCGCCCGGACCGGATCCGGGAACGGCAGCGCCGCACGGAGTGGCGGGAAGGAGGGTGCAGGCAAAGCCCAGCGCGGAGATCCGCCCCCCGCGAAGGGGCGGAAGCGAGCCGGGGGCAACGCGGGCCGGCGGGCACGCGGCCATGGTCGCGCCCATGGCACGGGCAAACCCGAGAGCCTGCCACCGGCGGCCGGCCGCGGTCAGGAGACAGCCGCCACGCGGAAGGCGCCTCAGGCGCGTAGCGAACCGGGCCCGGCGGGAACTCCGCGTGGCGGATCCTCCGCGCCGACGAAGCCGTCCCCGCCTCGTGCCGCGCCACCCGCCGCCTCGCCGCCCCAGAAGGAATCGATCACACCAACCCCGGGTCCCCCGGAATCGCCCGGAACTCAGGCGAAGGGTGGGGACGAAGTCCTCCCCCTTCCCTGACAAATCCCGCCCAGGGCCGTTCTATGGGCGGAATCAGGCGGATAACCGCGAATTCAATGCGGAATCACCGCGGAGCGACAATAGGAGGGACGAGATGAAGCTCAAGGTATTTGCCCTCATCGTCGGAGTTTTCGCACTGACGGCGACGCCGGCGTTTGCAGGTAAGCCCGACGGCACTCCGTCGAAGGGCCAGGGAACCACCAAAGCCCCGACATACACGCCCGGGGAACCGACACCCGGCCCCAAAGCCGGCCTTCCGGCCAAGGCCAAGGCCTACGGCCGCTACTGCAAAGGCTCCAGCAAGAAGAAGCAAGAGGGCCAAAAGCGCTCGGACTTCAGCCTCTGTGTGACCGCCATGGCCAGGGTCGCCAACAACGGGGACCTCAACCCGCGCAAAGCTTGCCAGGGCATGAGCAAGAAGCGCGAGGCGGGCCAAAAGGGCACCGACTTCTCGATCTGCGTGAGAGAAGCGGCAAAGCTGAAGCGCCAGCAGCGCCAGGAAGAAAAGGAACAGACCGAAAGCGCCTAGGGCGAATGAGCTTCAGCTTCGGAGCGGCGCTTGCCGACTACTTCGGCATAGGGCCAGGGCCCGAAGCGATCGTCCCGTGGCCGACGATCGCCTCCCCGGAGAGCAGGACAGCCGCCTGCCCCGGGGAGGCGGCGTCGAATGTCTCTCCGAGCTCCAGCTCGAGCTCCGAATATGACCCCGGTTCCGCCGAGACGACGGCGGGGACGGGCCTCGACCTGTAACGCAGGCGCACCGCGTCGACCGTGGCGCCGTCGCGGTGCATGACGACGTCGTGGATGGTCACCCTCCTCGCCGCCAGGTCGGCACGCGTGCCGACCGTGACCGTGTTCGCGGCGGCGTCGGTGGCAGTCACGTAAAGGGCCTCCGGCGCAGAGACGCCGATCCCTCGTCGCTGCCCGACGGTGAAGTGATGGTGGCCGCGATGGCGACCGATCACCCCGCCGCTGCGATCGAGGATATCCCCGTCCCGATCCCGCAATCCGCCGTGCCGCCGCAGAAAGCCTCGCTTGCCCTGCCCGGCAAGAAAGCAGAGATCCTGGCTCTCGGGCCTGCGCGCGACCGCGAGCCCGTGCCGGGCGGCGATCTGGCGCACCTCCGGCTTGCTCAGGTCGGCGAGCGGAAAGCCGAGCCTCGGCAGCATCTCCGGCGGCAGGGCCGCCAGCATGTAGCTCTGATCCTTCGCTGCGTCGGAGGCCGCCGCCAGGAGGGGTCCGGCGCCGTCGTCGACTATCCGGGCGTAATGCCCGGTGACGAGTCGATCGGCGCCGAGCCGCTTCGCGAGGTCGACCATCGCCGCGATCCTCACCTCCCCGTTGCAGGCTATGCACGGATTGGGAGTCGCCCCGGCCGCGTATCCGGAGATGAATTCCGCGACGACGCGACGGCGGAAATCCTCCTCCAGATCGAGCGTGAAGTGAGGGACGTCGATCGAATGGGCGACCGCCCGGGCGCCGAGCACCGCCTCCGGCGAGCAGCAGGCCTTTGCGCCGTCGGTCTGCGGATCCGCCCAGAGCTTCACCGTGACGCCGAGCACATCCGCCCCTCGCTCCCTTTCGAGCAGCGCGGCTACAGCGCTGTCGACCCCGCCGGACATGGCCACGAGGACGCGATTCACCCCCTGCGGTGCAAGCTGCGCTGAGGAGGCGGCGGCCTTCGCGAGGGCGCGGTGGAGCGCGTCGGCCGCGAGCTGGACGGCGTGCCGCTTCGCCGGGGTGAGCCCGCCGATCGCCTCGTCCACCTCGTCGGGGCCGATCCGGGCGGCGGCCACGACCGTCTCCCCATCGACCATCTCCGCCACTGCCGCAGTTGCGGCCCGGGTCGCCCCGCAGCCCTCGGAGTCGAAGCTGACGGACGCGACGCGGCCCCGCTCGAGCACCAGCGAGAGGCGGGCCAGATCACCGCAGGCGGCGCCGCCCGCGGCGCCCGTGAAGGCGCCGTCGGCCGCCGGGCCGCGGCGTGACTCGTCAGATAGGAAGTGCTCAAAGAGCTCCAAACTCATGCCTACAGGGTAGAAGCCGCACAACCGCGCAGAAGGCTGCGCAGGGGAAAGGCTCTCAGGCCTCCGGCGACTCCAGCGCCCTCCGCAGATCCGCAGCAACCCTGTCCGCTTCATCCTGAAGCTGCTTCCAGGTCACCCGGGCAACGCGCCAGCCCTC
>DASUUD010000246.1:0-9427 GCA_036374255.1 Solirubrobacterales bacterium
AACGTCCCGGAAGTCACGGGCAACCAGCTCAACGTGGCGATCTCCCTGCTCGAGCAGAACGGGTTCTCGGTCGGCGAGGTGACGAGGGTGCAGCGCGATGTCGCCCCCAACACCGTGCTCGAGTCGTCGCCTCCGGCCGGGGAGGCCTCGCTCGATTGCGCCCTCCTCAGCTTCTTCTGCTCGAAGCCCAAGGTGGCGCTGACGGTGAGCGCCGGCCCCGGCACCGCCAAAGTCCCCGGCACCGCCGGCCGGCCGCGCGAGGAGGCGGAAGAAATCCTCGAAGAGGCGGGATTCGAACCGCAGGTGAGGCAGCTCAACTCCGAAAGAGTGGAGGCCGGACTGGTGATCAAGTCCGAACCCTCGGGGGGCACCACCGCGACGCGGGGATCCCCCGTCGTGCTGATCGTCTCGCGCGGCGCGAGGCTGGTAAGGGTGCCGGTCCTGGTCGGGACCGACCGGCCGGTGGCGGTCCAGCAGATCCGCGGCCGGGGGCTGGTGGCCGAAGTGAGCGAAGAGGAAAGCGATGCCCCCGCGGGCGAGGTCATCCGCCAGGCGCCGAGCGCCGGGTCGGAGCTGCCGCGCGGCTCCACGGTCTCGATCGTCGTCTCCCAAGGCCAGGAGGAAGCTTCGGTTCCGAACGTGATCGGCAAAGAACGCCGCGAAGCGGTCGAAATGGTTCGCGCCGCGGGCCTCACGCCCTCCGTCACCGAAGAGGAAACCGAAGTCCCGTCCAAAGTCGGCCGGGTCACGGACCAGTTCCCGCCGCCCGGCTCCGAGGTCGAACCGGGCACGGAGGTGACCCTCGTCGTCGGCAAACGAGCCGCCGGCTCGACGGCCCCGGAAGTTGAATGAGCGCAGCCCGAGACAAGGAAAGGGCGTCGCGGTGAGGGTCGCCGTGCTGAGCGGCGGCCGCTCCTCCGAGCACGAGGTCTCGCTGCGCTCCGGCGAGGCGGTGGCGAACGGCCTGGAGGAAGCGGGTCACGAGGCCGTGCGGGTGACGGTCGGCCGTGAGGGCGGCTGGAGCTGGGAGGGGAAGGCCGTGGAGCTGACGCCCGGTGGAGGTCTCCTGGGCGCGGAGGCGGCCTTCCCGGCCCTGCACGGCCCCTTCGGCGAGGACGGCAGCGTGCAGGGCGTGCTCGAGTGGCTCGACATCCCCTACGTGGGCTCGGACGTACTCGCCTCGGCGATCTGCATGGACAAGCTGACCCTGAAGCGCCTGTTCTCCCAGCGAGGGCTTCCGCAGGTCGATTTCGTCGCGGTTGGGGACGAGGGCTGGCGCGAGCGCTGCGAGACGATCGGCGTGCCCCTCTGGGTGAAGCCCTCGCGGCTCGGCTCCAGCGTCGGAATCACCAGGGTCGACTGGCTCGAGGAACTCGAGGGAGCCGTCGAGGCGGCGCGTCGCCACGATCCGCGGGTGATCGTCGAGGCCGACGCGCGAGGTCGCGAGGTCGAGTGCTCCCTGTTGGGCAACGAGCGGGTCGAGGCCTCCCCGCCGGGGGAAGTGATCGCCCATGGCGACTGGTACGACTACGAGCACAAGTACACCGAGGGCGGGATGGAGCTGATCGTGCCGGCCCCGATGGACGAGGAGGAGAGCGAGCGCCTGCGCGAGCTTGCGGTTGAGGCCTTCCGCTTCGCCGGCTGCTCGGGTCTCGCCCGCTGCGACTTCTTCGTCGAGCCGGGCGGCGAGATCCTGCTCAACGAGATCAACACCATGCCCGGCTTCACCGAGACCAGCGTCTACGCAAAGCTCTGGGAGGCCGGCGGGCTCGCCTACCCCGAGCTCTGCGACCGCCTTGTGCGCCTCGCCCTCGAGCGCCACGCCGAGTCGCGCTCGCACGAGTTCTAGACCCGATGGAGCGGCGGGTCGTCACCCCTCCATCGTGCCTGGTGGGGGGCCGTCCGCCCTCCGGTGTTCCTTATCGGTGCAGGGGACGGATAAGGAACACGGGAATCTCAGCGTACGACCCGGAAGGGGGCGCGCCTCACCGAGTCGCCCGCTTTGGCGACGAGGCGGTAGCGGCCGGGGGGTAGCGCTTTCCCTCTGAGACGCCCGGAGAAGCTGAAGCGGTTCACGCCCGCCGCGCCGGCGTGGGTGAAGCGGCCCTTTCGCGCCCTGTAGCGGCTGCATCGCTTTCGCTTGCTGTTCGCCCGGGTTGGCTTCTCGCATTTCTTGCCGACTCGGCGCCCGGGAAGCACCCGCTCGACGGAGAACTGTGCGGGAGCCGCGATGTTGAGCCCGTAGCGGACGACCGCGCCGACCGGCGCCTTCCGCTTCCGCGTCCGGCTGACGATCGCGCCCCCGGATTTGCGGGGCCTGAAGACCTTGGGCGAGATGGCAAGGGACTGGAGTGTGCCAACCGGCGCAGCAGCCGGGGGTTGGGGCGGCACGAACTCATAGGCGCCGATGTCGGGGGCCACGCCGAGGACCCGCGGGTTGCCGGCGAGGTCGAGCGTTCCGATCTGGTCCGCCAAGCCGGCGTCGATCGTGGGCGAGGTCGGAGCCTCTCGGTAATCGCCGTTGACGGAATCGATGAAGACGGGTGGCGCTGTCTGATTGGCGGCACCCGAGATCGTCGCCGGCGCGATGGAGGTCGCAACGTCGAAGTTCGAATTTGAGACTTCGATATGGGCGGGTCCGCCGATCGAGTTCGCCGCGAAAAGGTCGAATGCATCGCCGGCGACGATCGAGTTGCGCAGCTCCACGCTGTAGGAGCCGGCGGCCAGATCCGTGTATTCCGCGTCCAGGCCAGTCGATTCCGACCCGGTCGCGATCACCGTCACGTTGCTGACAAGCGTCTTCGCGGTGATCGGCTGGTATCCGAAGGCGTGAACCGCGCGCGCCTTCGTCCCCTCGGCGAGGATGAGGCTGTCCCGCACGGTACATTCCCGGATCAGGGTGAGCGCGATCGCTTCGGGGCCGGTCGCGACAAGCCGTACCCGTTCGATGATCCCACCGGGGTTGCAGGATGCGGCGTACGCGTTCGTGCCGTCGTGGGTGATTTCGAGGTAGCTGAGCCGCCCTCCCATCGCCGGAACCAGGATCGGCACGTTTTTTTCACCGACCCCGACGACCTTCGGCATCGGCCCGGAAAACTCGCCGTGGACATGGACGTTGGGCGATTCGGGCATCAGGGAGGCAGCCACGGTGTAGGTGCCCGCGCCCACGATCACCTCGTCGCCGCCTTTGGCTTTCGTGATCGCCTCCGCAAGGGTGCACGGGATGGCCTGCGTGCAGGCTTCCCCGCTGCCGCCCGGCGCCGCGTAGCGCTGGGCGGCGCCTGCTACCGAGGGGCCGGCCAGTACCGCGACGGTAGTGGCCAGCGCCACAGCAGCTCTCCTCATCGGCCGATGGTACCGGGGGGCCCCGGTTTTGCCCAGGGTTTACTCGAGCAACCTGACGTCGCTGATCTCGACCTGGTAGCGGCCCGGCTGGTCGCGCGCTTCGGAGGCCTGTGTGAACCAGAGCAGGAAGTAGGTGGAGGGGCGGCGCACCCTGAGCCGGATCTCCGCCGTCGAGTCGGCATCGGAGGTTTCCCCGACCGGCCCGTCCCAGCCCGAGAGCTCCGACGGGGGCCCGCCTGGCGCGGCGTAGACCTGGGCGCTCCATCCCGGCGTCGGGCTGCGGACGATCATCCGCCTCGGGGTCGCCGGCGAGCCGGCGGTCACGTAGACGCCCACTCCCGGATTGGGGCCCGTCTTCGTCCCTTCGAAGACGTCGGAGTCGTAGTGCTCGGTTTCCCAGGCCGTCCCGGTGGGGTCGCCGTCGGCGGCGAGCCCGACCTTGCTGCCGATCTCTTCTTCGTCGCCCTGAGGGTCGTAGTCGGTCGCGGAGGAGATCGACACCTGCCTGCCTTTGCCCTCGTCGGCCCCCCCTCCGCCGATCACGCCGTCGGAGATCAGCTGCACGGCCAGAAGCGACAGCCCCCCCACCAGGAGCAGCAGCACCACCGCGGCCCAGGACCAGCGAGCCCGACCGGAGAGCTTGCGCTTCGGCGGGGGAACGGCCTCGAGCACGCTTGTCGCCTCGCCGGTGGTCGAGCCGGCCCGGGCCACCTCGACCTCGAGCGCCGTCTCGAGATCGTCGATCAGCTCGCCGATCGTCTGGTAGCGCTCCGAGGGATCCTTCGCGGTGGCCCGCTCGACGACCAACGCCGTCGCGGCCGACACTTCGGGTCGCCGCCGCTGCACATCGGGCAGCTCCTCGTTTACGTGCTTCATCGCCACGCCGACCTGGCTGTCGGCTTGGAAGGGGACCTTTCCGACCAGCATCTCGTAGAGGACCACCCCCAGCGAGTAGATATCGGAGCGCGGATCGACCGCGCGTCCCATCGCCTGCTCGGGCGCCACGTAGTCGGTTGTGCCGAGAACCCGCCCGGTCGCGGTCATGCCGTCCCGTTCGAGCTGTCGCGAGATGCCGAAATCGGTCAGCTTGGCGCGCCCCTCCTCGTCGATCAGGACGTTCTGTGGCTTGATGTCGCGGTGGACCATGTGTCGGGCGTGGGCGACACTGAGCCCGCGGGCAATCTCGATCGCGTAGGCGATCGCCTCCTGGGTGTCCAGGGCCCCCACGCGGGCGATCCGCTGCTTGAGCGTCTCGCCCCGCACGTATTCGAAGACTATGTAGGGATGACCGCCGTCCTCGCCCGCGTCGATCACCGAGACGACGTTGGGGTGTGAGAGCTTGGCGACCGCGCGCGCCTCCTGGCGAAAGCGCTCGAGCTGCTCGGCCTGCTCGGACATCTCCCGGTGCATCACCTTCACGGCCACGGGCCGGTCGAGTGTCTCGTCGCGGGCGAGGTAGACGGTCGACATCCCGCCGCTGCCGAGCTTCGCCTCCAGCCGGTAGCGCCCGGAGAGGACCGTGCCGATCATCTGAGCGCTGGCCGAACGAGCATCCATACGTGATTCATCCACCGGTCATTGTCGGATACCCGACACTGGTTCTCTACCGCACCGTCTTCTCCCGCTCAGGCACGGTGGATTTCGCCCGCCTCCGCTGTCGCCCGGCCGATCCGCTTCGTCTCCGGGTGACGGCGACGCAGCATCTCCAGCGCGGCGGTCTCGTCGTCCGGGCGGACGACGCAGCAGAAACCGCAGCCCATGTTGAAGACCTCGTGCATCTCGCTCTCGTCCATGCCGCCGCGCTCCGCGATCAGCTCGAAGACCGGCGGGACCGGCAGCGGGTCGTCGATCCGGTAGCCGACCTCGGCGGCAAGCCGCAGCAGGTTGCCAAGGCCGCCGGAGGTGATGTGGGCGAGCCCGCGTACCTCGACCTCCGATCGCAGCAGCTCGAGCACCGGCTCCACATAGATCTCGGTCGGCTCCAGCAGCACCTCGCCGAGCGACCTCCCCAGCCGCCCCTCCGGATCGTCGTCCAAGCCGACATCGGCCAGAGCCGCGCGGGCCAGCGTGTATCCGTTGGAGTGGATTCCGGAGGAGGGCAGGCCGATCACCGGGTCGCCCGGCTCGACCGCGGAGCCGTCCACGATGGCGTCCAGCGCGACGGTGCCGAAACAGGCGCCGGCGATGTCGAAGCCGCGGACCATGTCGCCGAGCTGGGCCAGCTCGCCCCCGGGGATCTCGATCCCCGCCAGCTCGGCCCCGCGCGCCAGGCCCACTCCGATCTGCTCGCAGACCTCCGGGTCGGCGCGCTCGATCGCGATGTAGTCGAGCATCGCCAGCGGCTCGGCGCCGACGCAGATCACGTCGTTGACGTTCATCGCCACGCAATCGATCCCGATCGTGTCGAAGCGGCCGAGCTGCTCGGCGACCTGAAGCTTGGTCCCGACCCCGTCGGTGGAGAGGGCGATCCCGGTCCGCTCGTCGATCCGGATCACGCTGGCGTAGTGACCGGGCAACGGGACCTGGCGGGAGGGTCGCCCGAGGTCGATGCCGCTCAGGGCGCGGACCAGGCCGGCCACCGCGGCATCCGCCGCACCCTGGTCGACCCCGGCCTGCGCGTAGGCGTCGTCCTTCATTCCTTGTCCAGCTTCGCAAGGATGGCGGCGGCGAGCCCGACTCGGTAGGCGGCGTAGGGCCAGAGGGCCCGGTCCCGCTCGATCAGGCGGATCAGCTGCTGTGAGGCGAGTGTCGAGGCGAACGAGGCGGCGACGCCGAGCGCTATCGAGCGACGCAGCTGCCGTGAGGCGCCGCGCCGGCGGAGGCGAGCCCCCTTCAGGGCGGCGGCGCCGACGATGATCGGAAGTGCGATCGTGCGAGAGAGCAGGTTCGCCTGGTCGCGGGAGAAACGCCGCCAGCGCGCCGCGGCGAGAGTGATCCCGTTGCGGGAGACGCCGGGCGCCAGCGCTGCCGCCTGCGCGATTCCCAGGAAGAGGCCATCCGCCGCCGTCGCATCGCCGCGCCCCCGCCGCTGCGGCCGGGTGTCTGCGATCAACATCGCCGCCGAGCCGGCGAGCAGCCCGACCGCGGTCGCGCGAGGGCCGCCGAGCCGGCGCTCGATCGGGCGCTCCAGCGAGTAGCCGACTATCGCCGCCGGCAGGAAGGAGAGGCCGAGCACGGCGGCCCGCCGCCCGTCGAATGAGCGGAGCTCCTCGACGATCGCCCCCCGCTGGCCGATCAGCAGCGCCGCAGCCGCGCCGGCGTGCAGCGCCACCTCGAAGCTCTTTCGGACCTCCGGATCCAGCTGGTCCCAGTCCCAACCAGCCAGCCAGGGGACGAGACCGATGTGGGCGGAGCTGCTGACCGGCAGGAGCTCGGCCGGCCCCTGGACGATTCCCAGCGCCAACGCCCGCCGGGTGGGGATCCTGCCGTCGGCGGACTCGCTCAAGCCCCGCTCGAGCGGGCCGGCTCGGGAGTCCCTCCCGAATCCTCGGCCTGCGCCTCCGAGCCGGGCCCGGGGCCCTTGCTGCGCCGCCGGCGGATCAGCAGGTAGACGATCAGGCCGACGCCCGCCGCCAGCACCGCGTAGTCGAGGTAGTGCAGATGGTCGCGCCACTCCTCCCAGTTCTCGCCGACGGACCGACCGATCAGCCCCAGCATCAGGACCCAGGGAATGCAACCCAGCAGGGTGAGCACGGTGAACCGCCAGAAGGGCATTTTCGCGACCCCGGCAGGCAGTGAGATGAAGGTTCGGATGATCGGCAGCATGCGGGTGAAGAAGACGGTCGCGTCGCCGTAGCGCTCGAACCAGTCGTCCGCCCATTTCAGGTACCTGGGCGGGAGGTGGATCAGCCGGTTCTTTTCCAGCAGGTCGATCCGCGCGAAATACCCGACCCCGTAGGCGGCCCAGGAGCCGACCAGGTTGCCGAGGACCCCCGCGGCGACGATCCCGAACATGGTCAGCTCGCCGTCGGCGACGCTCGAGCCGGCAAACAGCATGATCGCCTCGCTGGGAACCGGCAGGCAGGCCGACTCCAGGGCCATCAGGACGAACACCGCCGGCAGGCCGGTGGTGCTGATGAAGTCCGTCCCCGCGTTGACGATGGGGTCGAGGAAGAAGTCGGTGAGGCTGGCGAGCGGGAGCATGCGAGCGCAACATCGTAGAAGCTGGGCGCTCCGGACGCGGTGGGGCGAGGGGTTCGGGGCAACCCCTCGCTCAACTTTCGCTGCGCGAAAGTACAAGCCGCTCGGGGCAGCGCCCACCCCCTAAACTCAGCACGTCCCATGCGCCGGTTGAATCACCCCGTCTATCGCAACCGGGCCCTCCAGCTCGTCGCTGACGCCGTGCTAGTGGCCGCGGCCTTCTACCTTGCCTTCCAGCTGCGCTTCCTCGACGACCCGGGAGGCCTGCCGCGCCGCTACGAGTCGCTCTTCGTGGAGGCGGTCGCCTTCGTCGTGCTCGGGAAGCTGGCGGTCTTCGCCGCCTTCGGGCTGTACCAGAAGTGGTGGCGCTACGTGAGCGGCCGCGATTTCCTGATGATCGTCCGCGCCGTTGCCGCCGCCAGCGGGATCCTGATCGTCGCCCTCACCGTGGTCCAGCCGTTCGAGCACGACCTGCCGCGCTCAGTGGCGGTGATCGACTTCATCCTCACCCTGCTGCTGATCGCCGGCGCCCGGCTCGCCGTGCGGCTGATCATCGAGCGCCCCAGCCACGGCCACCTCGTCCCCCGCCACGAGGTGCTTGTGATCGGCGCCGGCTCCGGAGGACAGATGGTGGTCCGCGAGCTTCAGCTCAACCCCAACCTCGGCTCGACGGCGATCGGCTTCGTCGACGACGATCCACGCAAGCGGGGAATGCGGATGCTCGGGCTGAGGGTGCTCGGCTCCACCGACAAGATCGAGAAGATCCTCGACGAGACCGAGCCCGACGAGGTGGTCATCGCGATCCCCTCGGCCCCTGGGACGCTGCGCGGAAAGGTGGTCGCCGCCTGCCGCGAGCGCGAGATCCCGGTTCGCACGCTGCCCACCGTGTTCGAGCTGCTGCGCGGCGGGGTCCAGCTCAACAAGCAGCTGCGCGAGGTCCGCGTCGAGGACGTCCTCGGACGCGACCCCATCGTCGTCGAGCTCGACAGGGTGGGCGCCTACCTGCGGGACCAGATCGTCCTCGTCACCGGCGCCGGGGGGTCGATCGGCTCCGAGCTCTGTCGCCAGATCGCCAGGGTCGGCCCGCGGCTGCTGGTAATGCTCGATCACGCGGAGGACAACCTGTTCGAGATCGAGCGGGAGATGATCGAGGAGCGGCACTCCAGCAACGTGGAGTCGGTGCTGGCCGACTGCAAGGAGCCCCACCGGATGCTGGAGACGATGCAGCGCTTCAAGCCGAGGGTGGTCTTCCACGCCGCCGCCTACAAGCACGTGCCGCTGATGGAGGCCAATCCTCTGGAGGCGGTCCGCAACAACGCGATCGCCACCCGGATCACCGCGGAGACCGCCGCTGCCTCCAAGGTGGAGCGCTTCGTCCTCGTCTCAACCGACAAGGCGGTCAACCCGAAGACCGTGATGGGCGCCTCGAAGGCGCTGGCGGAGTGGATCGTCGAGGCGGCCGCGCACAGGCATCCCGGCACCCGCTTCGCGGCGGTCCGCTTCGGCAACGTCCTCGCCTCCTCGGGCAGCGTCGTCCCGATCTTCCGCAGCCAGATCGAGCGTGGGGGACCGGTGACGGTGACCCACCCCGACATGACCCGCTACTTCATGACGATCCCCGAGGCGGTCCAGCTGGTGATCCGGACCGGTGACATCGGCGCCGGCAAGGGCGAGGTCTTCGTCCTCGACATGGGCGAGCCGGTGAAGATCGTCGACCTCGCCCACAACATGATCCGCCTCGCCGGATATGAGCCGGACACCGAGATCGCGATCGAGTTCACAAAGCCGCGCCCCGGCGAGAAGCTCCATGAGGAGCTCTTCGGCACCAATGAGAACCGCCTTCCGACCGCCGCGAAGCGGATCCATCGAGCGGTGCGCGAGACCCCGATCGACCCTGACTGGGTGGAGGGCGCCCTGGACACCCTCGAGCAGATGGTGCTGG
>DASUUD010000247.1:0-15239 GCA_036374255.1 Solirubrobacterales bacterium
CGCGAGTTCCAGCGCTTCCTGCGCCGCCAGGGCGACTGAGCGCTCAGCTCTCCGCGGCCGGGCAGATCAGCCGGTAGTCGCACCAGCCGCAGACGGTCGGGGAGGGGCGCGGCTCGAAGTCCTGCCCGAGGATGCCCTCACCGACCTGCAGGACGGTCCGCTCGACCCGCTCGGCGTCGTCGGGCTTCGACGGCGCAGCGACCTTCTCGGCCTCCAGCACGTAGTAGTAGCTGCCGGTGCCGGCCTCCAAGCCCCAGGCCTCGCGGGCGGCCAGCCGGTAGAGCGCGAGCTGCAGGTCGCTTTCCAGATCCGCCTCGCTCTTGCGCTCGCCGGTCTTGTAGTCGATCAGCTCGTAGTCGCCGCCGGGGAGCCGGTCGACCCGGTCGACGCGCCCCCGAACATGGTGCTCGCCGATTCGCATGTCGAACTTGCGCTCCAGCCAGACCGGCTCGCCCTCGGCCGCGCACTCGCGCTCCCAGTAGAGGCGCATCGCCTCGCGGGCGCGGTCGCGGAACTGCAGCTCGTCGTCGCTGGAGCCGAAGCCGGAGCGGCGCCAGCCCGCCTCGAACAGGTCCATCAGCCTCTCCAACGAGTCCTCCGTCCCGTCGCCGAGCTCCCGGTGGAACCTTTCCAGCACGTTGTGGATGAGGATCCCGAAGCGCTGGTTGATCGTCGGTTCCTGGGGGATGCCGAAGACCCGCGCGAACTTGTACTTCAACGGGCAGGTCAGGTAGAGGTCGAGGTCCGAGGCTGAGAGGCTGAGCGCCCCGTCGCCGCGGCGGGGCAGGAACGCCTCCAGGGAGGGCTCCTGGCGGGCGGCGATCAGCCTGCGGCGCCCTTCGCGCTCGCGCTCGGAGCCCAGCAGGTAGGAATCGAGCGGGGAGGCGTCGAGCTCCGCCTGCTGCTCCGGCGTGGCGATCTGGCGCAGCAGTCCGTTGACCGCGTCCACCGCCTCCGCCGTCGCCTCGTCGCCCGGACGCTGTGCGAGCGCCGCCAGCTTCAGCAGCTCGAGGTAGCGGGCGACGGCGCGGTTGACGTCCACCGCGGTGTCGAGCCGCGGCTCCGAGAGCCTGCGCCCGGCCTTCCAGGACTCCTCCAGCACCTCCTCGCGCAGGGCGCGGTAGGTCGCGTGCAGGCCCTCCGCCGGGCCGAACAGCTCCTCCTCGTGCGCCTCCTCCTCGCCGCCGGCCTCGGCCAGAGCCGCCTCGTAGAAGGGCGAGGGACGAGTCTCGCCGCGGTCGTCTCGCTCGACCCTGGAGAGGACTAGGCCGCCGCGGGCGGGCCTGCCGATGCGCTCGGTGCCGCCGTCGCGCTGCAGCCCGAGCACGAAGACGTGCTCGAACCCGGTCCCCTTAGCTGCGCCGTGGGCGAGCCCCTGGACGGCGCCGGGCGCGGGCGGCTCGGCGATCCCGGCCGGCTCCACGGCCGCCTCGGCGACCGCGCTCAGGTAACGGACGAAGTCGCGGGTAGAGGCGTGGGGCTCTCGCCGCGCCCAGGCGGTCGCCAGCTCGGCCAGGCGGGAGAGGCTGAGCAGCCGCTCGGCGACCTCCGGCTGGGCGGCGAAGAGGCGCTGGCGTCGCAGCCCGATCCGCTCGATCAGCCTGCGGACGAAGACGTCGGCGCGCCGCTCCTCCATCGCGGCCGAGGCGGCGCCGTAGAGCTTCAGGAAGGACTGGATCCTCTCCCGCGCCTCGGGCGGGATCTGGGGGCTCTCCAGAGCCGCCTCGCAGGCGGAGACCATGTCGAGCTTGCGGCGCCGGGCGATCGTGGTGAGGCGCGCCAGGTCGGCGGGGGGCAGCTCGACCGGCGGCCGGGTCAGCGCGCGGGCCGCGGCGGCGGAGTCCGAGGGGTCGGCCAGCGCGCGCAGCCAGGCGATCGCGTCGCGCACCTCGGGCCGCTGGAAGAGCGCGGCCGGGCCGGTGAGGTGGAAGGGGATGCCGCGCTCCTCCATCGCCGCCGTGACGGGGCCTCCGCGGGCGGCCGGGTCGTCGACCAGCACGCAGATCTCCTCCGGCTGGGTTCCGGTCGCCAGCAGGTGCTCGACCTCCCTGGCGACGGCCTGCGCCTGCGCCCGCTCGCTCGCGCAGCGCCAGAAGCGCACCGCCGGATCCCGGAAAAGCCGCTCCAGCACCAGCACGTCCCCCTCGGGGTGCAGGTCGCGGTACCAGGCGCCGAGGCTCTCCCCGTCGCTCTCCAGGGCGTAGAGGTGGTTCGGCCTGTCCCGGGCGAGCGAGGCGAGGATCGCCCGCTGGGCGACCGTCGTCTCCTCCAGCTCGTCGACCATCACGTACTCGAAGCTCGAGGCCAGGTCCTTTCGCACGCCCGGGTGCTCTTTGAGCAGCCGGTTCAGCGTGAGGAAGACGTCGGCGCGGTCGAGGTTGCCGGTGGAGGCCAGGATGCGGTCGTGGGCGGCGAACAGCTCGGCCAGCTCGGGGTCCGGCGGGTCGGATCCAGCCTTGACCTCGTCGATCCGCTCCAGCAGGCGGGCCAGCAGCCCGGCCGGGTTGCCGCGGATCTCGTGATGGCGAAGCGGCAGGTCGTCGAGGCGGTCGAGCAGCATCGCCAGCCGCTCTGCCGGGCCGAGGACGTCGAAGAAGGGGTCGAGTCCCGCCGCCTCGGAGCGCTCTCTCAGCAGCCGCTCGCCGAGCGTCTCCCAGGTGCCGATCCAGAGCTCCCCGTGGCTGCCGCCGAGCAGGCTCTCGACCCGGGAGAGCAGCCGCTGCGCGGCGGGCCTCGTCGAGGCGAGCAGCAGCAACCTCTCCGGTGCGGTTCCCTCGGCGGCGAGCCGCGCGCTGCGCTGTGCGAGCGTCTCGCTCTTCCCTGTGCCGGCCTCGCCCAGCAGCAGCAGGGCTCCCGCTCCGTGCCTGATCGCTCCCCGCTGTTCGGCCGTCAAGTCCATCGCCCAACGCTAGCGCGCCGTAGCATCCCGCTGATGGACGTCCTTTCGGCAGACTGGCGGGGGATCTGCCGGCGCATCGTCGCCGCCCAGAGGCGGATCTTCGAGGAGACACCCGAGATCGCGGAACGCACGGTCTACGAGGGGGTCGGCGAGGGCGGCGACCGGTCGCTGGCGATCGACCGGCGCTGCGAGGACGCCGTTTTCGCGGAGCTGGAGCGGCTTTCCGGCGGGGGCGCCTCGTTCGTCGCGGTCTCCGAGGAGCGAGGCGAGGTCGGGTTCGGCGACGGGGGCCCGGCGCTCGTGGTCATCGACCCGATCGACGGCTCGCTGAACGCGCGCCGGACCGTTCCCTCCCACAGCCTCAGCCTCGCCGTCTCATCCGGTCCCTCGATGGACGACGTCGAGTTCGCCTACGTCTTCGACTTCGGGGCCGGAGAGGAGTTCGTGGCCGTCCGGGGCGAGGGTGCGACGCTCGACGACAACCCGATCGAGGTCGGCCCCGACGGGGAGAGACTCGAGGTGCTCGGCCTCGAGTCGGCTGAGCCGGGGCGGACACTCGCTGCGCTCGGCCCGCTGGACGGGCGGGTCTTCCGGCTGCGGGTGGTCGGCTCGATCGCGATCGCCGCCTGCTACGTCGCCGCCGGCCGTTTCGACGCCATGCTCAGCCTCCGTCCCTGCCGCTCGGTCGACGCGGCCGCCGCCCAGCTGATCGTGCGCGAGGCGGGGGGGAGGATCGCCTTCGGCGATCGCGACCTGAGCGACGCGGGCCTGGAGCTGGCGGCGCGCTACCCGATCGCGGCGGCGGCAGGCGAGCGCGGGATGGCGACGGTCCTCGGCGCTCTGGACGGCGTGTAACCGGGGCCCGAACCGCGGTTAGAACGTCTGTTCGCTCAGAACGTATGTTCGCTACACTCGCGAAGCTCCGAGACCCCCAGAGCAGGGAAACAGACGAAAGGGAAGACCACCTGATGCCAACGAAAAGCAACGGCAGCAAAGCGAAAGCCGCCAAACCCAAAGCCCGCAAACCACGCACCGCGACCACCCCGACCACTCCTCCCCCGGCGGAGCGCGCCCGCGGCGCCGCCCGGACCGTCGTGGACGTACCGGTCGGGGCCGTGCTCGAGGTCACCGACCGCGTCTCCGATCTGGTCGAGCCCTTCACCGCGCGCGCCAGCGCCGAGCGCCAGCTCCGCGACTACCGGACGCAACTACGCCGCACCGTGAAGCGCAGCGAGCGCCGCGGCGCCACTGCGCGTCGCAGGGCGACCAGCGAGGCCCGCAGAACCCGCAACCGGGTCGAGCGCGAGGCCCGCAAGCGCCGGCGCACGCTCGAGCAGCAGCTGAAGCGCAACCGCGCCGAGGTCGAGCAGCGCGTCCGCAGAACGCTCGACGAGCGGACCTCTCGCGCCCAGGACCTGGTCGACCAGGTCAACGAGCAGATCTCCGCGCTTCGGTAACCCAAGCGCATTGAGCGTTTGAAGATGGCCGCCTCCGGGCGGCCATCTTCATTTCCCGGTGACCGCGACCGGCCGTGAGCCCCCGGGCTCGTAGGGCCAGCCCGCCTGCGCCGGCGCGTGGGCGCGGAACTGGAACCGGACGCCACGGCTGTCGTCGTCGGAGAACCGGTAGGGGAAGCGGAAGCGCCCGCGCCGGTCGGTGCGGAGCGTCCTGAAAGCCGCCCAGTCGAGGCCGGGAAGGCGGAACTGAAGCGCCACGGACTTGCCCACATCGGGGAGCGTGCCCCGCTGAGCCAGCACCCTCCCGCTGAAGATCACGGGCCGCCCGCCGACCCTGGCGAGGGGCGAGGACACCCGCAGGCGGACCGCGCTGCGCACGCCGAGGTCGACCTCGGGAGCCCCAGAGCGGCCGAGGGCTGCGGTCCCGGTGAAGAGTGCGGAGATCTCGCGGCTCGGCCCCGCGGCGAGGCGTATGGAGAAGCGTCCCTCCGCGCCCGTTCTCACCACCGAGACGCGCTGTGCTTGGCGGGCCCCGTCGGCAAAGCGCTCCACCACATGCACGGGTGCGTCTGCGAGTGGCGTGCCGGAACGACTTGCGAGCCGACCGCTGAACAGGACCCGCCGCCGGTAGGGCACTGTCCGCCGGGTTGGGCGGGCGTCAAAGCTGACTGCAGTCTCCCGCCTGCAACGGCGGCCGCGGCCCACCCTGGTGCAGCGGAGCCAGACGAGCCTGCTGCCGCCGAAGCCCGCGCGGAGGATCGTGGTCGCCTTGAGGGGATTGGGCAGAACCATGGCGCTGCCGTCGGAGCGGCGAGTCGTGGCAGCCGTGTTCCCCGCAGCATCGTGCCCGACTGCGCGGAATTCGTACTCGCCCGGCGGGTGGGCCTCGGAGTTCCAGCGGGCCCGCAGACGGCGACCCGACACCTCGGTGGGGAGGGCCTCGAACTCATCGACGGAGCCCGCGCGCCGGACCTCGATCGAGCCCCGACCTTCGCTCGGCCCGGAGAGGCGGTCGCTGACCAGCGCCTCGATCAGCTCAGGGTCGGCAGGGTCCTGCCAGCTGCGGAAATGGACGGCTGGAGGCTCGCGATCGATTCTCACCACGGCGGCTTCCGGCGGACGGTTTCCGGCGGCGCCGTCGGCGACGTTGCCGGCCGCGTCGCGAGCGTAGTGGGCAACCCGGTGGACGCCGGCCTCGATCAGTGTCGTGTGGGCCGAGTCGCCGGCGACGACGAGCGGCGCCCCGTCATCGACTCGGATCGCCGTGTAGGGGCCGCCTCCCGGCGAGCCGGCGTCGGCTTCCATTCCGGACCCCGCGTCGGTGGCCGACACGGTCACGGCGACCGGGTGGTTGGCCCAGCCCAGCGGAACTCCGGAGATTCGCGTCGCCGGGTATTCGGTATCGACCCGGAGCGGCGTGTGGCCGGCGAGGCGCGACCTCATCCCGGAGCCGGAGACGGCCACGACGTGGACGTGGCTCGTTCCCTCGGGAAGTTCAGGGATCCTGTATGCGTCGCCCCCGATGCCGTCCCGCAGGTCGGTCTCGGCATCCGTGCAGAGGCGGGCGTCCGCGCACGGCTCTCCCGTCGGTGAGTCGTCGACCGAGACCGCGTAGCCTCGGATGCCGGAGACCGGAAGCGCGCCCTCGGGCGGTTCGATGCGGACCGTCAGGGGGAAGCCCGTCCGCCCGATCCAGCCGTCGATGGGGCGGGGCGCGGAGTCGGGCGGCCGAACGTTGTCGTAACGCAGGCTGGCTGTGGCCGGGGGGCCCTCTTCCCCGATCGAGTCCTCGAGCGAGACAGCGATCGTGTACGAGCCCGGCGGCCCGGGAACAGTCAGTTCGGGCAGCGAGCGCGCAGGCCAGTCGATCCGACCCACTTCCCCGACGGGCGCTCCCTGCTCGTCGCCGATCCTGTAGATCACTGCGGCGACCGGGGGTTCGGAGCTCGGATTGGTCCAGTCGAGCCGGAAGACGTTGTTCGTGTGCCAGGTGCCCTCGCCACCCTCGACCTCGAGGCCGACCGGCGGCGGCGGGGCTGCGGCCGCGTCGGCCGCTCCGCCGGCCGAGCCCAGCGTGGCGATCGAGAGCGCGAGCGCAAGCAGACGCGCGCTCACGGTCCGAACTCCCCGGCGGCGCTCCCGCTTCCGGACCCCTCGGGCGCAGGTGGCGGCGGCGCAGCTTCCGGCGGCGGGGGCTCATATTCGACCGCCCCGGATTCCACGGGCGGCGGTTCGGGCGGGCTCGCCTGCTCGGGCGCGGGTCCTTCCGGCTCCTCCAGCTCGGTTGGCTCCGGAGGGGGCGAGGACGGTGGCGCGGCCCTCTCGGTCGGGGCGGCCGCGGATTGCCTGACTGCCGGCGAGATCCGCTCGATGGTCGGCTCGGTCGTGCGGTGCAGCGGATCGATTGCGGACGGCGCCACGCCGGTTGCCACGCATGCCGCGGCACCACCGGCGGCCCCGGCACAGACCATCAGCGCCTTTGCCAGGCCCGCTGCCCCCGCTCCGTTGGCGGCTCCGGCGGTGGCGACCTGCGTCACCGCCCCCTCGCTCCCTCCAGCGCCCGGAAGCCGGGCCTGCAGCCCGTCGAGAAGGTCGCTCACTCGTTCCAGCAGGGACCGGGAGTGCGGCAGCCCCGGCGCCAGGGCTGCCGCAGCGGGGGCCGCCGCGCGGTAAGCCCGCATCGTCGCCCGGCAGGCCGGGCATGCGCGCAGGTGCTCGCGAACAGCCTTCGTCTCCGCGGAGCCGGCCTCACCGTCGCAGACGGCGGAGAGCAGCGGACCCAGCTCCCGGCAGCGCGTCCCGTCCTCGCTCCCCGACACGAGCTTCCGGAACCGCTCCCGTCCCTCGGCCAGGCAGCGGTTGACTTTCGTCGCGCTGAAGCCGGTCATCTCGCCGATCTCGGCGTAGGAGTAGCCCTCGGCGAGGAGGGTCAGGGCGCGCAACTCCGCCGGCTTCAGCGCCTGCAGTGCCTCGCGGCTGCGGGCGATTCTCTCGCTGCTCTCGACTCGCTCCTCCGGCCCGTCGCGGCGCGAGGGGATCAGTTCCACCCAGTCCTCGGCGGAGCCGTCGGCCGCTTCCCGTCGCGGCACGCTCCCGAGCAAACGCTCGCGGCTGCGGCGCACCGCAAGCGCCTCGTGCTTGGTGACCGTGTGGGTCCAACGGATCAGCTCCCGGGCATTGTCGGTCGGCGCTTTGGTGAGCAGGATCTCCAGCGCCCTCTGGTATGCGTCTTCGGCATCCTCCGCGCACAGCGAGTAGCGGCGCGCCGTCCGCCGCAGCGCGGCGCCGTGGCGCGCGACAAGCTCTGCCGCAGCGCGCTTGCGCGCCGCCACACCCGGCCTCTCCGCCTCTGTTGCAGTCGACTCCTCTGCCGTCAAGCCCGCTCCCCGCTGCACCCAGGTGCACCGGCTCAGCCGATCGCTCGAAACATGTCCTCTCAATCGGACGATCGGGACGTTCTCTCCCCCCGGCTGGACGGGTGATCGGCCCAAAAAGCCGGAAATTGCATGGATCGACTCTCGCGTCCGGCGAGCGTCTGAGCGGGTAGCATCGCCTTCCCATGAGCACCTGCGTGGTCACCGGCGGGGCCGGCTTCCTCGGCTCCCATCTCTGCGAGCACCTGCTGGGGCAGGGCCACCGGGTGATCTGCGTGGACAACCTGGACACCGGCTCGCTGGAGAACATCCAGCACATCCGCGACCCGGACTTCGAGTTCCGATACATCGACATCACCGACAAGGTCGACATCCCGGAGCCGGTCGACTTCGTCTACCACCTCGCCTCGCCCGCCAGCCCGATCGACTACCTGCGCCTCCCGCTGCACACGCTCAAGGTCGGCTCGCACGGCACGCACCACATGCTCGGCGTCGCCAAGTTCAAGCGCGCCCGCTTCCTGCTCGCCTCGACCAGCGAGGTCTACGGCGACCCCCAGGTCCATCCCCAGTCAGAGGACTACTGGGGCCACGTCAACCCGATCGGCCCCCGCGGCGTCTACGACGAGGCGAAGCGCTACGCCGAGGCGATGACCATGGCCTACCACCGCCAGCAGGGCGTCGATACCTGCATCTCACGCACGTTCAACAGCTACGGCCCTCGGATGAGAGCCCACGACGGCCGCGCCATCCCGACCTTCCTGCGCCAGGCGCTGCAGGACCAGCCGCTCACCGTATTCGGGGACGGCGGCCAGACGCGGAGCTTCTGCTACGTGGATGATCAGATCCGCGGACTGGTCGCTCTGGCGGAGTCCGACGTCCACCTGCCGGTCAACATCGGCAACCCGGACGAGTTCACGCTGCTGGAACTGGCCAAGACCGTGATCGAGGTGACCGAGTCCCGCTCGGAGATAGTCCACGAGCCGCTGCCGACCGACGACCCGCAGCAGCGCCGGCCCGACATCTCCCGCGCCCACGACCTGCTCGGCTGGGAGCCGAAGGTCGACCTGCGCGAGGGCCTGCGCCGCACGATCGAGGAGGCGGGCATCGAGCGCTTGGTGGGCGCCGGCGACTGAGCGCTCCCGCGGCCCCGCCCCAATATCCTGCCTTGAGCGCGGAGCGAACAAGCGTCAATGTCTGAGTCCGGCGCAGCGAGCGAAGCGCGAATATTTCAACCATGGCAAGCAAAGCCGAGAAGGCCGTGACCGAGGAGTCCGCCCGCACGATCGCCCCGGTGGTCGACCCCGACGACGAGCGCGTCTTCACGGACTCCGGGATCGAGATCCAGCGCCTCTACACGGAGGAGGACGTCGCTCCCGGCCTGGAAGAGCGCCTCGGCCGGCCCGGCGAGCCGCCCTTCACCCGCGGCATCCACGAGGGGATGTACCGGGACCGGCTCTGGACGATGCGCCAGTACGCCGGCTTCGCCACCCCCGAAGACACGAACGAGCGCTACCGCTACCTGATCGAGCACGGCTCTACCGGGCTCTCGATGGCCTTCGACCTGCCGACCCAGCTCGGACGCGACTCCGACGACCCGCTCTGCCGGGGCGAGGTGGGGCGGACCGGAGTGCCGATCGACACGATCGAGGACATGCGGATCTGCTTCGACGAGATCCCTCTGGACAAGGTCTCGACCTCGATGACCATCAACGCGCCGGCGGCGATCCTGCTGCTGCTCTACGAGCTGGTCGGCGAGGAGCAGGGCGTGCCCTCCGAGCAGCTGCGCGGCACCGTCCAGAACGACGTGCTGAAGGAGTACATGGCGCGGGGCAACTACATCTACCCGCCCGAGCCGACCATGCGGCTGACCACCGACATCTTTGAGTACTGCCGCGAAAACGTGCCGAAATGGAACACGATCTCGATCTCCGGCTACCACATCCGCGAGAAGGGCTGTTCGGCCGTGCAGGAGGTCGCCTTCACCCTCTCCAACGCGATCGCCTACGTCGAGGCGGCGCTGGATCGGGGCCTGAAGATCGACGAGTTCGCCCCCCGGCTCGCCTTCTTCTTCAACGGCCACAACAACGTCTTCCAGGAGGTGGCCAAGTTCCGCGCCGTGCGGCGGATGTGGGCGGGGATCGTCAAGGACCGGTTCGGCGCCCAGAACCCCAACTCGATGAAGATCCGCTTCCACACCCAGACCGGCGGGGTGACGCTGCAGGCCCAGCAGCCCGAGGTCAACATCATCCGCGTCGCCCTGCAGGGCTTCGCCGCGGTCTGCGGCGGCACCCAGAGCCTCCACACCAACGGCTTCGACGAGGCGCTGGCGCTTCCGACCGAGCGCTCCGCCCGGATCGCCCTGCGCACCCAGCAGGTCCTCGCCCACGAGTCCGGCGCCGCCGACACCGTCGACCCCTTCGCCGGCTCCTATTTCATCGAGTCGCTCACCGACGAGATCGAGGCGCGGGCCCGCGAGCTGATGGACAAGGTCGAGGAGCTGGGCGGCTCGGTCGAGGCGCTGGAGTTCATGCAGCGCGAGATCGAGGAGTCTGCCGCCTCCTACCACGAGCGCTACAAGAGCGGCCAGGACATCATCGTCGGCGTCAACAAGTACGTCACTGACCAGGTCGACGACGTGGACATCCTGCGGGTCGAGCCCGAGTCAGAGGAACGGCAGCTCGCCCGGCTTAGGGCCTTCAGGGAGTCGCGCGACAACGCTGCGGTGGAGGAGAAGCTGGAGTCCCTGCGCGACGTCGCGCGCGGCGACGGCAACCTCCTGCCCGCGATCCGCGCCGCGCTCGCCGCCGACGCCTCGATCGGCGAGGTCTGCGGCGCGATGCGCGACGTCTTCGGCGAATACCGCGGCGGCGCCTTCTTCTAGCCCGCGTTCGTCCCCTCGACGGCGCATCCGACACCGACCCCGCTCAGGTGTGGTCAATGTCTGATGCATTCGAATTCGCCCCCTGAACGGTCTCGTTCAGGCCCAAAATCCGGGAAGGAGGCGTCTGGCACGGGTTGAAGCGGGGGGAATGATCGAGATCTCACGCACGCTGGTTAAGTCCGAGCCCGAACTGGCCGAGCTCGTCGAGTCGATCGACGGCGTCGAGGTTTCTATGGCCGGGAAGGGCTTCGGCACGCGGGTCGAGATCCGCGCCGCGCCGGACTCCGGCCTCAGCGAGGCGGACCTGGAGCGGCTGATGGACGAGCTCGCCGAGCCCAGCAGGCAACCGTTCAGCGCCTGAGCGCGTCGGAGGCCGCAAACAGAACCCCATCGGGGATGTCCCACCCTCGGAAGGAGAGGATTGAGTGAAGCATCTTGAGAGGCACCTGTCCGTCGCCAACGTGCTTTCCTGCCTGGCGCTCTTCGTGGCGCTGAGCGGCGCAGCCGTCGCCGCCGGGGTCGCCAAGAACTCGGTCAAGACGCGGCACTTGGGCAAGGGCGCCGTGACCACACCGAAGCTGCGCAACGGCGCTGTGAAGACGCCGAAGCTCCGCAACGGGGCCGTGACCACGCCAAAGCTTCGCAACGGCGCGGTCGTCACGACGAAGCTGGCCGACGGGTCGGTGCGCGCCATTGACCTCGGAGGCGGAGTCGTGACCACGCCGAAACTGAAGAATGGCGCCGTCAGCGAGCTGAAGCTGCTCAACGGCGCCGTCACCAACTCGAAGCTGGGCGCGAACGCCGTAGCCACCGGCAAGATCGAGGACGGCGCGATTACCGGCGCGAAACTCTCCCCGACCTTCCTCGCGCAACTGGTCAAGAACGTCTCCTACGCGACCAAAGCCTCGACCAGTGACGACGAAGAGGACCGGAAAACGATCACCGCAGACTGCCCGGCGGGCAAGCAGGTGACGGGGGGTGGTGCAGCCATCGTCGGCCTCGACGCCGACAACGTCGTCCTGCGCGAGTCTGCTCCCGTGGTCGACGTGGAGGGCAAACGAACCGGCTGGAGGGCCACAGCCTGGGAGACAGCCGCAGAGGCCAGCCCCTGGTCCGTCGAGGCCTACGCCATCTGCGCCGAGCTCTAGCCCCGGCGCACGGTCGAGCATCGGAAGGGCCCGCTCCGGCGGGCCCTTCGCCTTCTCAGGACACGGGCGGTGCCGCCGAAATAGACTCCCCGGTCTTCGATGCGCGAGAGGAATCCGGTCACCCACGAGGAGAAGCTCGCCTACCTGCGTGAGCTGCGCGAGGCGGCGATCCACTCGGCCTCCGAGGAAGCGGTCGAGAAGCAGCACGCGAAGGGCAAGATGACCGCCCGCGAGCGGATCGAGAAGCTGCTCGACCCGGGCTCCTTCGAGGAGCTCGACACCTTCGTCCGCCACCGCACCTACGACTTCGAGATGCAGAAAAGACGGCCCTGGGGCGATGCGGTCGTCACCGGCCATGGCACGATCGAAGGCCGCACGGTCTTCGTCTTCTCCCAGGACTTCACGGTCTTCGGCGGCAGCCTCGGCGAGGTGATGGCCGAGAAGATGTGCAAGGTGATGGACCTGGCGGCCCAGGTGGGGGCGCCGGTGATCGGCATCAACGACTCCGGCGGCGCCCGCATCCAGGAGGGGGTCGTCTCGCTCGGCGCCTACGGCGACGTCTTCGTGCGCAACGTCCAGTGCTCCGGCGTGATCCCGCAGATCAGCCTGATCATGGGGCCCTGCGCCGGCGGCGCCGTCTACTCGCCGGCGATGACCGACTTCATCTTCATGGTCAAGGAGACCTCCCACATGTTCATCACCGGCCCCGAAGTGATCAAGACGGTGACCGGGGAGGAGGTCGCGTTCGAGGAGCTGGGCGGGGCGATGAGCCACAACGCGAAATCCGGGGTGGCCCACTTCGCCGCCGAGGATGAGGAGAGCTGCCTCGAGGACGTCCGCTACCTGCTCAGCTTCCTCCCCTCCAACAACCTCGAGCCCCCGCCGCGCTTCCAGCCGAGCGACGACCCCGAGCGCGAAGACTCCGACCTCGACTCCCTCGTCCCCGACGATCCCTCCAAGCCATACGACATGCGGGACGTGGTCTCACGGGTCGTCGACGACGAGGAGTTCTTCGAGGTCCACGAGCACTTCGCCAGGAACATCATCTGCGGCTTCGCCCGGCTTGACGGCTTCCCGGTCGGAGTCGTCGGCAATCAGCCCGCCCACCTGGCCGGCGTCCTCGACATAGAGGCCTCCGAGAAGGCGGCCCGCTTCGTCCGCACCTGCGACGCCTTCAACGTTCCGCTGCTTACCTTCACCGACGTTCCCGGCTTCCTGCCCGGCACCGACCAGGAGTGGAACGGGATCATCCGCCACGGGGCGAAGCTGCTCTACGCCTTCACCGAGGCGACGGTGCCGAAGCTGACCGTGGTCACCCGCAAGGCCTACGGCGGCGCCTACGACGTCATGAACTCGAAGCACATGCTGGCCGACTACAACGTCGCCTGGCCGACCGCCGAGGTGGCGGTGATGGGGCCGGAGGGCGCCGTCAACATCATCTACCGCAAGGACATCACCTCCTCCCCCACCCCTGACGAGAGGCGCCAGAAGCTGATCGACGACTACAAGGCCCACTTCGCCAACCCCTACTCGGCTGCGGAGCGCGGCTACATCGACGACGTGATCGAGCCCCGCCAGACCCGCTCGAAGCTGATCAGGGCGCTGCACATGCTCCAGTCCAAGCGCGTCGCCCAGCCGAAGCGCAAGCACGGGAACATCCCGCTGTAGCTCTACGGCATCGCCGTACCCTCGGCGGCGATTTCGCCGCCGCGGCCCGCCCGCGCGGTCGCCCCGCCCCCCTCCTCGCGTGTCAGCCGGTGGGCGAGGTAGACCGGGATGATCGAGATCAGGATGACCAGCACGGCCACGACGTTGACGATCGGCAGCTGGTTGGGGCGGGAGAGGTTGGTGAAGATCCAGATCGGCAGCGTCTGAATGCCGCTGCCGGCGGTGAAGGTGGTGACGATGATCTCGTCGAAGGAGAGCGCGAAGGCGAGCAGGCCGCCGGCGACCAGCGCGGTGCGGAGGTTGGGCAGCGTCACGAAGCGGAAGGTCTGCCAGGTGTGGGCGCCGAGGTCAGCCGAGGCCTCCTCGTAGGAGGTCGAGAGGCGCCGCAGCCTTGCGAGGGCGTTGTTGTAGACGACGACGATGCAGAAGGTGGCGTGCCCGACGACGATCGTGAAGAGGCTGAGGTCGATGCCGAACACCTGGGTGAAGGTCGAGTTGAGCGCGATCCCGGTGACGATTCCGGGAAGGGCGATGGGCAGGACGACCAGGAAGGAGATGGTTTCGCGCCCGAAGAAGCGGTGACGCGCGACCGCGAGGGAGCCGAGGGTGCCGAGCAGCAGGGCGATCGCGGTCGCCGCCGCCCCTGCCTTCAGCGAGTTGAAGAACGCACTGCGGGCCCCGGGGTTCTCGATCGCGTCGCCGAACCAGTGCGTGGTGAGGCCGGGGGGCGGCCACTCCAGCGTGGTAGCGGTGCTGAAGGCGTTGACCGCGATCACGATCAAGGGCACGTAGAGGAAGGCCAGGGTCAGGCAGGCCGCGGCGAGCAGCAGCCCCTTCGCGCGCGGCGACAGGCTCATGCCTCGCTCAGACATGCTCGAACGCCCCCAGGCGCCGGGCGCCGATCAGGTAGATGACCATCACCGCGATCGGCACCGTGGCGAAGGCCGCCGCCAGCGGCAGGTTGGTGGTGATCGTCGAGTAGACGACGGTGCCGATGAACTGGTCCCCCGCGCCGACCAGGCTGGGGGCGATGAAGTCGCCGAGCGTGAGCGAGAAGGTGAAGATCGAGCCGGCGACCACAGCCGGGAAGGCGAGCGGCAGGATCACACGGCGGAAGGTGTAGGCGGGCTTCGCCCGCAGATCCTCCGATGCGTTGAGCAGGGAGTCCGGGATCCGTTCGAGCCCGGCGTAGATGGGGATCACCATGTAGGGGAGCCAGAGGTAGCTCATCACCAACCAGACCGCGACCAGGCCGTAGCCGGGGCCGCTCAGCCCGAACGGCTCCAGTGCCCAGTTCAGCGGTCCGCTCTCGCTGAGGATCGTGCGCCAGGCGAAGGCCTTGACCAGGTAGGCGGACCAGAGCGGCACCATCACCGCGACGACGAGGGCTCCCCGCACGCGGGGCGTCGCGACCTTCGCCATGTAGAAGGCGAGCGGGAAGGCGAGCAGCGCGTCGGTGAGCGTGACCAGGGCGGCGATCCCAATCGTGCGGCCGGCGATCGAGCGGTACACCGATTCCTCGCTGATCAGCCTGAAGTTGTCGAGTGTGGCGGTGCGCTCGATCTCGCCGCTCAATTCGCCGATCGACCAGAAGGCGGTGATCAGCAGCACCGCCAGCGAGCCGATGTAGCCGATCACCAGCCAGCCGATCGGACCGGCCAGAAGAGCCCCCACCTGCAGGCGGGGGCGACCATGGAAGAGGTCGGCGAGCCTGCGGCCCGCCGACCTCCTTCGCGCGGGTGTTACCGCCCCCGCTTCCACTGAACCTCCGAGGTTTGGATCAGCCCTTCACCTCGTTCCAGCCCTGGACCC
>DASUUD010000248.1:0-14430 GCA_036374255.1 Solirubrobacterales bacterium
TCTGGCAGCGCGCTGCGTGATGGGTCTCATTCTCAGGCCGCCGCTGCGATGATGGCGAGGCGATGGCGTCCGCTCCCGAAACGCGCCAGCCCCGGCTCAGTGCGGCGCTGCGCGAAGGGGAGCGGGTGACTCCCCTGGAGCTCTTCTTCGACCTCGTGTTCGTGCTGGCGATCACCCAGTGCACGGCGCTGATGGTCGAGCACACGACCTGGCCCGGGCTCGCCCAGGGGCTGCTGGTGCTCGGCGTCCTCTGGTGGACTTGGGTGGCCTACTCGTGGCTCACCAGCGTGGTCGACCCCGAGGAGGGCGCGGTGCGGCTCGTGATCTTCGCCGCGATGGCGGGATTGCTGATCGTCGCCCTCTGCGTGCCTCGGGCGTTCGACGACCTGGCGCTTGCCTTCGCGGTCGCCTACGGCGCCGTCCGCGTCGCCCAGATCGCCCTGTTCATGCTGGCCAGCCGCGACGATCCCGCCCTGCGGAGCTCGGTCAACGGCCTCGCAATCGGCACCGCGGTCGGGGTCACCCTCCTCGCCTCCGCTTCTCTCTTCGACGGCGTCGCCCAGGGGGCGCTGTGGGCCGTCGCGCTCGGGCTTGACATGGCTGCTCCGTACTTCTTCATCGACGCGAGCGGCTGGAAACTCGCCCCGGGGCATTTCGCCGAGCGCCACGGCCTGATCATCATCGTCGCCCTCGGCGAGTCGATCGTGGCGATCGGCATCGCGGCGGAGTTCAGCCTCACGGTCGGGATCGTCTCCGCGGCCGCGCTCGGCGTCGCCCTCACCGCAGCGCTCTGGTGGATCTACTTCGACATCGTCGCGCTGGTCGCGGCGCGGCGTCTCGCCGTGGCGGAGATCGGCCGGGTCCAGAACGAGATGGCGCGCGATTCCTACTCATACCTTCACTTCCCGATGGTCGCCGGGATCGTGCTGGTGGCACTGGGCCTCGAGCAGACGATCGCCCACGTCGAAGATCCCCTCCACACGGTCCCCGCATTCGCGCTCTTGGGCGGGCTGGCCGCATACCTGCTCGGCCACGTCGCCTTCCGCTATCGCCACATCCACACGATCAACCGCCGCCGCCTCACCCTCGCGGTCGTCTTCCTCGCCCTGCTGCCGCTTGCGATCGAGCTGCCCGCCCTGGCCACCCTCGCCCTGGTGACCCTGATGCTCTGGACGTTGATCGCGATCGAGACACGCGGCTACGGCGAGGCGCGCCACCGCGTCCGTCACCCCGAGCCCGAGCCGTCCGGTCCCTGATCGGCGATCGTCGACCTACCCCGCAAGAAGGGAGAATCCGCCGGTCAACAGCGGCCTCAGCTGCCCGCGAGCCCGATCGCCAGCAATGGGAAAGCGGCCAGTACCCCCAGGATCGCGCCTATCGCAAGGCCGGTCAGCGCACCGGTGCTGCGCGACCTGGCGCCCGCGACGAATCCGACCAGCAGGGCGGCGAGGGCGATTCCGAGACCGAGCCAGAAGACGTCGGGCATGAGCGGGCGCGAGGTTATCGAACCGCTCAGCGCACCGGCTTGACCCGGAATGCCGCCCCGCCGCCGCGCCGGAAGGTCGCTGTCTGCGGGTCGAGGCGCCAGGGCCGCGGCAGGTTTCCCCTGAAGTCGTCGAGGAAGCGTGTGAACCAGCGCGATGCCTGCGTACAGCTGAACCCGCCGCTCTGCAGCAGGACGATCCAATAGCGGCCGGCGCGCAGGCGCAGCCTTCCGATCCGGTCGTTGTGGAGGACGCGGAAGGTAGCCGGACAGAAGCGGCCGACGCCCGGGTGCCTCCCTCCGCCTCCCGCTTCTTCTTCCACGCCGCCGCCCCCGCCGCGGCCGAGTCGCCGCACGTGGAAGCCGACGCCCGGTTCCTTGACGAAGGTCGAGTTGGCTACGCCGACCCGCCAGGGGCGCGGCAGCCTGCCGTCGAAATCCTGGAGGAAAGCCGCGAAGAGCTTCGATGCCTGCGCACAGCTCGGGCGGCCCGCGGAGAGCGTGGTGATCTTGTAGTTGCCCTTCGGCAGCGAGAGCCGGCCGATGTGGTCGTTGTGGAGGACGCGGAAGGTGCCGGCGCACTGGATCCGGGCGGCCTCGGCGTCGCGCGGGGCGATGATCGCGATCAGGACGGCCGCGGCGGCGCATGCCGACACTGCCCGGAGGGCCGCCGTCGCCCGGCGCATCGGTTGCGCGGTGGCTGGCACAGCCGCAATCCTACGCGACCCGCTACGTTGCGCCCGATGGCACGGCCGCGCCGTCTGGCATTCGCGCTCGCGATGATCGCGTTGCTGATGCCCCCGTCCGCGGCGCTCGGCGCAGCTGGCGTGACGAACGGCGCGGCCGGTGGGACGAACGGCGCGGCCGGTGGGACGGATGCCGAGCTCACCGCATCCGATATTGACCCCCCATACAGGGGGCAAGAATCGGATGCGGGGTCCCTCGGGAGGCAAAGTCCGGATGCGGGGTCCCTCGTGGGGCGAAAGTCGGATAGGTCGACCGGCGGAGACGCCGCGCAGCGCCTGATCGAGGCCTACTCACCGCGCCTGATGGTTCGCAAGCAGGAGAGCCCGCCCTGCGACACCGCCGAGGAGCAGTACCAGCCGACGGCGGTCGAGACCGTGCTCGGCAACTCCGCCGTCACTCTGACCAGGGAGGATGACGGCGACGAACGGGAACTGAAGAAGGCGCCGAGCGGCGCCGACATCGCCGGGCTCGGCGAGGCCTACCACCTCAACCTGCCCGGCGACCCGCTGGGCGACACCTGCGTCTACGCGAGGGACTTCGAGGCGCTGAAGGGCGAGGGCAGGGCCCCCACCGTCACCTACGCCCACCTGGCCCGCGAGCGCGGCAGGCCCGGGCTCGTCGTCCAGTACTGGTTCTTCTGGTACTTCAATCAGTTCAACGACCTCCACGAGGGCGATTGGGAGGGAATACAGATCGCCTTCGAGGCGTCCGACCCCCTGCAGGCCCTGGAAGAAGGCCCGAGCGAGATCGCCCTCTACCAGCACGCCGGCGGCGAGAAGGCGAGCTGGGACTCAGGCAAGGTCGAGAAGGACGGCGCCCACCCGGTCGTATATCCGGCGGCCGGCTCGCATGCGACCTTCTACCAGGCCGCCGTCTACGTCGAGAACGGCCGCAAGGGGTCGGGGGTCGGCTGCGACAACACCAGCGCGCCGCATCGGCGGATCGACGTGCGGCCGGTGCGGGTTCCCACCCATCCGGATCCCGACGGGCGCTTCGGCTGGCTCACCTACGAGGGCCGCTGGGGTCAGCTGGAGAAGGGCTTCAACAACGGGCCGACCGGCCCCGTCACCAAGAGTCGCTGGTTCGAACCGCTCACCTGGATGGAGGACGTCCGCTCGACCAGCCCGCGCCTACCAGCCGGCTCGGTGCTCGGGCCGACCGTGACCAACGCCTTCTGCGGAACCGTCGCCGACGTCACCTCGTTCCTCAATCGCTCCCAGAGGGACCGCTGGCTCCTCTACCTCGCTCCCGCGCTGATCGCGCTGCTACTCGGCCTGATCACCTGGCGCACTCGCTGGGGGCCGGTCGAGATCAGCGAGCTGCGAGTCCCACGCGTCTTCGGCCAACTGCTGCGCACCGCCGCTCGCCTCTACCGGGTCCACTGGCGCGCCTTCGCGCTGCTCGGCCTCACCGCGATCCCGATCGTCCTCGGGCTGATCGCGCTGAGCTGGCCGATCACCGGAGGGGAGACGGGTAGGGACATAGACGAGGAGGCCGGCCACACGGGCCTGCACGTGGCGCTCGGTGAACTGATCGCCGGCGTCGGCCAGCCGCTGGCCGCCGCCATCGTCGCTGCCGCGGTGATCGTCGCCGTCCGCCAGCTGGCCGCCGGCGAGACGACGGGACTGCGCGCCGCCTACCGGAGCCTCCGCCCGCGCTTCTGGCGGGTTGTCGGCGCCCAGCTCCTGGTCACGCTGATGCTGGTCGCGATGGCGCTGACGGTGATCGGCCTGCCGTTCGCGGCCAAGAAGTACGTCGACTGGCTGTTCGTGCAGCAGCGGATCATCTTCGAGGACGAGGGAATCCGCCAGGCGATCCGGGGCAGCTCGACGGTGGTGCGGGGCCGCTGGTGGTACACGCTGCGGGTCGCCGCGGTCTTCGGGCTGATCGGCCTCGTGGTCGGCCCGATCATCGGCTTCGCGCTGATCTTCACAGCCCTGCCTCTGCCGCTGATCAACGGGATCGGCTCGATCGTCTTCGCCCTCTTCATCCCCTACGTGGCTATCGGCCAGACGCTGCTCTACTTCGATCTCGAAGCCACAGAGGAGGAGGTCGAGCTGCGCCGCTGGCGCCGCCGCCTGCTCAGGCGACCCGCGCCCGCCGCGACGTGAGCCGGCGGTCGAGCAGTTCGAGCAGGATTCCGAGGGCGGCCGAGGAGAAGGCAACAACCAGGAGGATCCGCTCGATCGCGTCGCCCTCGGGCGTCCCGGAGGCGCTGAGCGCCTCGATCAGGGCGGCCGTGATCGCGACTGCGAGCCCGCCGAGGCCGATCACCACCGCCAGCGTCACGCCGGAGGCGGCGCCCGCCTCCTCGGTGGGCACGACCTGCTGGGTGCCGACGCTGACGATCGACCAGCCGAGGCCGTAGCCGATCCCGAACACGGCAAGGCCGAGCATGTAGGCGGCAAGGCCGGGGTCGAGGGCGACGACGACGAGACCCGCGGCGCCGATGCCCATCGTGATCGGGATCACACGCGAAACGGTGAAGCGCTCGCCGAGCCGGCCCGCCAGCGGCCCGGCAAAGGCCAGCGTCCCCGAGGCGGCGAGGAAGATCGCGCCGGCGGCGATCGGGCTGAGGTCGCGCACCTGCTGGAGGTAGATCGTGGTGGCGATCGTCGTGGAGACGAAGGCGACGTTGGAGATCGTGCCGAGCAGCGTGACGATGACGTAGGGGTGGTTCCCGAACAGCGAGAGGTCGACCAGCGGCCAGCGCACCCTCCTCTCGACCGCGACGAATACGGCGAGCAGGCCGAGGCCGGCGAGGAAGACGCCGACCGTGGCGGCGCCAACCCAGCCCCACTCTTCACCGCGGTCCACCGCGAACGTGACCAGGGCGATCCCCATGGCGACGGCGAGCAGGCCGCCCCAGTCCAGCTGCCGCGGCACGGTGTCGTCGCGCGACTCCGGCACCGCCCGCAGCAGCATCGCGATCGCGAAGGCGCCGAGCGGGATGTTGACGAAGAAGATCCCCCGCCAGCTGACCGCGTCGGTGAAGAAGCCGCCGAAGAAGGGACCGATCGCGGTGGCGATCGCGGCCAGCCCGTAGAGGTTGCCGATCGCCCGCGCCTGGCGGTCCGCGGGGAACGCGTTGCTGACCACCGCGACGGTGAGGGGAAACATGATCGCCGCTCCGATCCCCTGAAGGACCCGGAAGCCGATGATCACCCCCGCCGACGGCGCCGCCCCGCAGACCGCCGAGGAGCCGACGAAGAGCGCGATGCCGGCGATCAGCAGGCGCCGGCGACCGAAGATGTCCCCCAGCCGCCCGCCCGGGATGAGGAAGGCCGCCAGGGCGAGCATGTAGCCGCTGATCACCCACTGCAGGTCGGTGACCGAGACGCCGAGGTCTCGCGACATCTGCGGCAGGGCCAGGTTCAGCGCGAAGAAGTCGAGCTGAACCATGAACATCGCCGCCGAGGCGGCGATCAGGACACCCGTGAGCCGCGGCGGCTGCGCCACGTGGCGCAGCCTATCCGCAGCTCAGGAGCGGCTGATCGGGTGCGTCAGCGGTAGGCGCCGCGGTGCGTCCCCTCGCCGGCCACCAGCCGGTACAGCAGGAGGAGAAGCAGGGCGCCGCCGATCGCGATCAGCCAGGTGCCGAGGTCGAAGAACTCCTCAATCTCGCCGATGCCGAGCGCGCTGGCGATGAAGCCGCCGACCAGGGCGCCGGCGATCCCGATCAGGGTCGTGACGATGAAGCCGCCCGGATCGTCGCCCGGCAGAATCAGCTTCGCGATCGCCCCGGCCAGGAGGCCCAGCACGATCCAACCGATGATTCCCATCACAGCTCCTTTGCGTCGGGGTGGAGTCACGGGTACCCGGGCGAGCGACGGAAAAACGCCGATGGCGGCGTGGCTCACCGGACGGTAGGTTGATGCCCGTGAAGATCCTCGCCTTCAGCGACCTCCACCGCGATCTCGGGCAGGCGGCCAAGCTGGTCGAGATGTCCGCCGAGGCCGACCTGGTGATCGGCGCCGGCGACTTCGCCTCGGTGCACGAGGGGCTCGGGGAGATGATCGACGCGCTCGCCGCGATCGAGAAGCCCACCCTGCTGATCCCCGGCAACAACGAGACCGAGGAGGCGCTGCGCGGAGCGGCCGCCCACTGGAGCGCGGCCACCGTGCTCCACGGCGACGGCACCCAGATCGAGGGAGTCGAGTTCTACGGGCTCGGGGCGGGCGTGCCGATCACGCCCTGGGACTGGAGCTTCGACCTCGACGACGATTCGGCGGCGGAGATGCTCGCCGCCTGCCCGGAGGGCGCCGTGCTCGTCATCCACTCTCCCCCCCAGGGCCACTGCGACGCCAACAGCGACGGCGACCACTTCGGCAGCGAGGCGCTGCTGCGGGCGATCGAGGAGAAGCGCCCCCGCCTCGCGGTCTGCGGCCACATCCACGAGTCCTGGGGTTGCGAGAGCCGGATCGGCGAGACGCCGCTGTACAACCTCGGCCCGAGCGGGACCTGGCTCGAGGTCTAGTACCTCGCCAGAGACGCCGGGTCGGGGGTGCCCCGCCGGGATCAGAGCTGGGTGACGATCACCCCGAGCTGCGCAGCGGCGAGGCCGATCAGCGCGGCGATCATGATCCCGCAGAACTGGATCATCGTGCCATGCATCGCGTCGAACCGCGCGTCGACGCTATCGAAACGCGAGTTCACGCTGTCGAAACGCGTGCCCATCTCGCCACGTAGGGCTCGGATGTCCGCATCGACTCGGTTGAACCCCTCCGCCACGCGGCGGTTCAGATCATCGAGCCGCTCGTCCGTCCAGTTCTCCCTCATCGACTCCATGAT
This sequence comes from Solirubrobacterales bacterium, assembly GCA_036374255.1. Classification (GTDB taxonomy): domain Bacteria; phylum Actinomycetota; class Thermoleophilia; order Solirubrobacterales; family 70-9; genus VRUE01. The sequence goes on from DASUUD010000248.1 coordinate 7,022, forward strand.
CGCACCGTAGCCGGCAGCGCGTCACATGTCACCACGAGCATGCAACGCCTGCGCGCAAGAACGCGGGAAAGGCCGAGGCTCAGCGCGCGACTCGGTACTTGAGGTGCGTCACGCCGGGGCCCTCGATGACCCGGACCTGCTCTAGGTTGGCGCCGGCACCGGCGCCATTGTCGAAAAGGCGAGCGCCGTCGCCGAGCAGCACCGGCACGACGTTGAGCCAGAACTCGTCGAGCAGGCCGGCGCTGAGGTACTGCTGGGCTGCGCTGGCGCCGCCGCCCAGTGAGACGTCCCCGCCGCCCGCCGCCTCCCTGGCCTGCTCGAGCGCCGACTCGATCCCGTCGGTGACGAAGGTGAAGGTGGTCCCGCCCTGCATCGCGAGCGGCTCGCGCGCGTGGTGGGTGAGGACAAAGACGGGCACGTGGAAGGGCGGTTCGTCCCCCCACCAGCCCGTCCAGGGATCATCGCCCCAGGGCCCGGGGCCGCCGCCGAACATGTTGCGGCCCATCACCACGGCGCCGACGTTCTCGAAGGCCTCCCCGAAGACCTCGGTGCTGGCGTTAACCTCGCCGCCCTCTTCGCCATGCATCTCGCGCCAGGAGGCCAGGCGGATGGCCCACTCGTGGAGCTGCGTTCCCCCTTCGCCCAACGGGTGCTCGACGCTCTGGTTGGGGCCGGCGACGAAGCCGTCCAGCGAGACCGAGAGCTGCATCTTCAGCTTTGCCATTGAGTCCAGTGTGCCGGATCCGCAACCGCATTCGCGGTCCGAGGGGCTGCTACGTTGCTTCGATGGGTTTGGGAAGAGCGATGGCCGTGGGCGCGGTCGCCATCCTAGGTGCGCTCGTGCCGGAAACCGCGAGCGCTGTCGGATGGTCGGAGCCGGTGACGATCTCGGCGCCGGGCGATGAGAACACGGATACCGATCTCGCAATCGGTCCCGACGGGACCATCATTGCCGTCTGGCAGCGCGCCGAGTGCGAAGGCCAGGCCGATACGCATCAGTGCAAAAACGGGCGGGTGCAGTACGCGGTCCGGCCCCCGGGCGGGAGCTTCTCGGCACCGGTCGACATGCCGGGAGATCCGTTCCCGGCCAATTTCGCGCGTCCGACCGTTGCGGTGGACGGCGCTGGAAACGCAATCGCCGCCTGGGTCAGTGGCGTGGGGGAATTCCAAAAGGTTCGCTATTCCCTTCGCCAGGCGGGAGGGGACTTCGGCGGAGCCAAGACCCTCGCCGATCCCGCAGAAGGGCGACACAGCTTCCCCGATCTGGCGATGGCGCCCGACGGTCGTGCCGTCCTCGGCTTGGAGCGATTCGTCGGAATGGCCAGAGAAGCGGGCTACGCGGTCAGGCCCCCGGGCGAGGACTTCGGTCCCGCCAGATCGATGGCCGGCGACCCCGGCGCGGGAAACCCGAACAGCTCGCCGGTAGCGGCGATGGACGATGCGGGGGGCGCCATCGCGCAGTGGACGAGTAGCGGGCCTGGTGGGACGGCGATTCGCTACGCGCAGCTTGAACCGGTCTCCGCAGAATTCGGGGCGACCCAGACGCTCGACCCGGGAGCCAACGCCGATCTTGCGATGTCCCCCTCCGGGGCCGCGGTGATGGCCTGGAACCCGCCGGGAGCAGTGATGGACCTGCGCTATGCCTTCCGCGCCCCGGGAGCACCGTTCGGCGCGCCTCTCACGCTCCCCGAACCCGAGAACCCGCTCAGCAAGCACGTGGCGATCGCCCCCGACGGGAGCGCCGTTGCGGCCTGGAGATCGCTCATCTCGGGCTTCAGCCACCCGCGCTGGGCGGCTGCACCGCCCGGAGGGCCGTTCGGGCCTCCGATCCCGGTACCCCCGGGAGGCAAAGGAAACGTGAACGACCTCGTGATGAGCGAAGGGGGAACCGCCCTTGCCCTATGGGTCGACTCCTCGGGACTGCCGATAAACGAGATGCGGGCCTCGCTCCGTCCCCCGGGCGGAGTCTTCGGGGAGCCGGCCCCGCTGCCGGGTCCGCCACAGGGCGCCGATTCCTTCGGGGGCGTCGCGGCCTTCGATCCCAGCGGCGACGCGGCGGCGCTCTGGATCGGGCGCGACCTGGAAGGCAATGAACCACATGACGTGCCGCTGCTGGCGGCCCTGTACGACGCCCCGACCGCGCCGGCGATCAGCGCAACCAGGCCGTCGATCACCGGGCTCCGCGTTCAGCCGCGCCGCTTCCGCGTGGCCCGCAGGCGGACCGTTCGCATTTCGGCCAGGGCCGGTACGAAGATCCGCTTCAACCTCTCTGAGCCCGCCACGGTCCGTCTCACGGTGCAGCGGCGCCTGCGCGGCGTCAGGGTCAGGGTGAGGGGCAGGGTTCGCTGCCTGAAGCCGACCCCGCGCAACCGGCGGCGTGCCTTGCGCAAGCGGCGCTGCGCGCGCTTCAGGCGCGCCCTGCCGCCGATCATCCGGCGCAACAGGCTGGCCGGCGCCAACCGGATCGGCTTCAGCGGGCGTGTCGGCCGCCGGACCCTGCGCCCCGGTGGCCACCGGGTCGTCGCCGTGGCCTTCAATCAGGCCGGGCAGCGCTCGGCGCCACGCCGCGCCGGCTTCCGGGTGCTTCGCCCCCAGCGCTGAACAGCCGCCCCCCTCTCGCGTAGCCGACTTTTCACCCACGGGGGTGGGGTAAAGGTCGGATGCGGCGCGCCGCTGGGCAAGGCGGCATGCCGTGCAACGCTAGGTGACCGTCCAGGTGTCCCCGGAGTTCAGCAGCTCGTCGACGTCGGATAGCGACGCCCCCTCGTGGGCGGCGCTCAGCTCACTCTGGCGGCCCTCGCCGTAGGTAGGCCGCCGCACCGCGCGCAGGACGCCGATCGGCGTCGGCCCGTTCGGGCGTTCTGCGAGGCGTGCCAGCGCCGCGGCGTGGCTCTGGTTCTCCAGATGGGCGTCGTGGACGATCAGCGCGTCCTCGCCGACCTCGGCCACGTCGGCCACGGTGAGGCTGCCGTCTGGGGCGCGGATCACGCCGCGCTCGCCGTCGGGGCCGAAGCGGATCGGCTTGCCATGCTCGAGATTGATCTGGTTCGCCTTCCCGGCCTTGCCGCGCACCGCGTCGAAGGCGCCGTCGTTGAACACGTTGCAGTTCTGGTAGATCTCGACGAAGGCAGCACCCTCGTGCTCCGCAGCGGCTCGCAGCACGCTTGCCACGTGCTTCTTCTCCACGTCGATGGTGCGGGCCACGAACGAGGCCTCGGCGCCCAGCGCCAGCGCCAGGGGGTTGAAGGGATGGTCCTCGGAACCGAACGGGGTCGACTTGGTGACCTTGCCCTCCTCGCTGGTCGGCGAGTACTGGCCCTTGGTCAGGCCGTAGATCTGGTTGTTGAAGAGGAGGATCTTGATCGGCACGTTCCGCCGCAGCGCGTGGATCAGGTGGTTGCCGCCGATCGAGAGCGAATCGCCATCGCCGGTCACCACCCAGACCGAGAGGTCCTCGCGCGAGGCGGCGATTCCGGTCGCCAGCGCCGGGGCCCTGCCATGGATGCCGTGCATTCCGTACGTGTCCATGTAATAGACGAAGCGCCCGGCGCAGCCGATGCCGGAGATGAAGACGGTCCGCTCGGGCGGGATTCCCAGCTCCGGCATCAGCGCCTGGACCCCGGCCAGGATCGCGTAGTCGCCGCAGCCGGGGCACCAGCGGGTTTCCTGGTCTGACTGGAAGTCCTTCTTGTCGAGCACCGGCAGCGCCTTGCCGTTGCCGCCTCCGTTGCTCCCGCTGCCGCTCAAGAGAGCACCTCCAGGATCGCCTGTTCCATCTCCTCGGCGAGGATCGGCAGGCCCTCGACCTTGTTGTAGCCGACCGCGTCGACGACGAAGTTGCCGCGGATGATGCTGAGCAGCTGGCCGGTGTTCAGCTCGGGGATCAGCACCTTCGAAAAGGCCCTCACCACCTCGCCCGTGTTCGGCGGGAGCGGGTGGACGTGGCGCAGGTGGGCGGTCGCGATCGGGACGTCCTTTTCGCGCACCCGGCGCGCCGCGGCCCTGATCACGCCGTAGGTGGAGCCCCAGCCGAGCACCAGCAGCTCGGCGCCCTCGTCGGCATCGACCTCCAGGGCGGGCAGCTCCTCGGCGAGCTTCTCCAGCTTTGCCGCGCGCAGGTGGGTCATCAGCGCATGGTTGGCGGGGTCGTAGCTGATGTTGCCGCTGCCGTCCTCCTTCTCGAGGCCGCCGATTCGGTGCTGGAGGCCCGGCGTCCCCGGAATCGCCCAGGGCCGCACGCCGCGCTCGTCGCGCAGGTAGGGCATGAAGTCGTCCCCTGTGTTCGGCGCCTCCGCGAAGTCCGGATCGATCTCCGGCAGCTCGTCGCTGGATGGGATCCGCCACGGCTCCGAGGAGTTGGCGAGGAAGGTGTCGCCGAGCAGGATCACGGGCGTCCGGTAGCGAACTGCGGTGCGCACGGCCTCCACCGCGGAGTCGAAGCAGTCGGCCGGGGTGGAGGGGGCGATCACGGGGATCGGCGACTCGCCGTGGCGACCGTGAATCGCCATCAGCAGGTCGCCCTGCTCGGTCTTGGTCGGCATCCCGGTGGAGGGGCCGGCCCGCTGCACGTCGATGATCACCATCGGCAGCTCGAGGGTCGCCGCCAGCCCGATCGTCTCCGCCTTCAGGTCCATCCCCGGCCCGCTCGTAGCGGTCACCCCGAGCTTGCCGGCGAAGGCGGCGCCCAGGGCCATGTTGGCCGCCGCGATCTCGTCCTCGGCCTGCACGGTGCGGACGCCGAAGCGGTCGCGGGCGGCGAGGGCGTGGAGCAGCTCGGAGGCGGGAGTGATCGGGTAGCTGGCGAAGAACATCTGCAGGTCGCTGCGCACGCTGGCCGCGATCAGTCCCAGCGCCGTCGCCTGGGTGCCGTCGATGTTTCGGTACTCGCCGGGATCGAGCGGCGCCGGCTCGATCTCGACCGGGGTCGCGGTGATCTCGGTGGTCTCGCCGAAGTTGTAGCCGGCCTTGACGGCGGCGACGTTCGCGTCCCGGATCGCCGGCCGCTTGGCGAACTTCGTCTCCAGCCAGGAGATCGTCGACTCCACCGGCCGCCCGTACATCCAGGAGATCAGCCCCAGCGCGAAGAGGTTCTTGGTGCGCTGGGCCTCGGCCGGCTTGAGGTCATCGATCCCGTCGGTGGCGCGGGTGGTGAGGGTCGTCATCGGGACGCGGAAGAGCTGGAAGCTGTCCAGCGTCCCGTCCTCCAGCGGGTTGTCCTCGTAGCCGGCCTTGGCCAGGTTGCCCTTGGTGAAGGCGTCCTCGTTGACGATCACCGTCCCGCCCGGCTGCAGGGCCCCGAGGTGGGCCGCGAGCGCCGCCGGGTTCATCGCGACCAGCGTGTTGGGGTGGTCGCCCGGGGTGAGGATGTCGCGCGAGGCGAAGTGGATCTGGAAGGCGGAGACGCCGTGGGGGGTTCCGGCCGGGGCGCGGATCTCTGCGGGGAAGTCCGGCAGCGTCGAGAGGTCGTTTCCGACCAGCGCGGTGGCGGCGGTGAACCTCGCCCCGACAAGCTGCATGCCATCGCCGGAGTCGCCAGCAAATCTGACGACCACTCGCTCTTGCTTTTTCGCTGTTGTTGCCACCCTAGGCCGAGCGTCCCTGGCCGGCCACTAACAAAGGTAGTACTTCGGCAGGCCGATTAGCCCCAGCTTTCGTTCAGAAACGTTTAAAGCTCCAAAAGAAGCGGCTTCCTTCACTCTTTTCGGACAATGGTCAGAAGTATTTAAGCCTCCATCCGTCCGCGCCGATAGAGCCGGAGACATGGGGGACCCCCGCAGGACATCGGTGCCGCCGCCCGGCTTCGAGAGCCCGGCGGGAGGTTGGGGCGTATCCCGGCCCGATGCCGAGCCCCCCGACGACCAATCCCCTCTCGATCCCCTCTCGCGTCGCCTGCTTCAGGTCGCCGCCGGCCTCGGCGTGCTGCTGATCGGGCTCGTCGCCTTCGCCGATTTCCACGGCAGCAGCCAAACCTCGCTCAACCCGATCGCCGACGCGGCCGAGCGGACGGAGGGGCTGATCGGCGCCCGCATGACGTTCAGCGTGACCTACACCGGCGCCGCGATTCCCGGGGGCTTCGTAATGCACGGGGAGGGCGTGATGAACGGACGCTCGGAACGCTCCCGGGCCGAGGCCGCCTTGACGGTGGAGGGTCGCCGGCTGGGGATGGAGGCTGTTTCGGACCGGCACACCATCTACATGCGCGGTTCGATGTTCGACTCCGAACTCCCCCCCGGCAAGGAGTGGCTTGCGGTGGAACCGCTTTTGGGCCACAACCCCGATTCCACCTTCGCCTGCGGGTGCGACCTGAGGCGCCAGTTGGAGATGCTGAAGGAAGCCGGGGGCGAGGTCGAGAAGGTCGGTGAGCAGTCCGTGCGAGGCGTGCCGACCACCCGCTACCGCGGCGCGATCGAGATCGATCGCATCGTCTCGATGCTGCGCGAGGAGGGGAAGCCGGACCTCGCGGCTGTGTTCGAGCGCACCACCAAGGGCCACGCCAAGGAGATACCCGTGGAAGTTTGGGTGGACGAGGAGGGCTTGCTCCACCGCATGCGCGAAATACAGGTCATTTCCGCCGGGCCCGGCAAGCCGCAGCTGCGGATGGACCTGCAGATGACCCTCTACGACTTCAGCATCACGCCGAACATTCAGCTTCCTCCCCCCGGCAAGGTGTTCGACGCCACACCCCTGGTGCAGGCGGAGCTCGGGCTCTTCGGCAGGCGGGCGAAGGGGCCATCCACCGCGAAGGCCGGAGCCGCCCTTCCGCGCCCGGCCTTCAGAGCGCAGGTCGGCAAGGTCTGCGGGGCCATGAAGCGAGACTTCCGGTCGCTGAAGAAGAAGGGTGATGGCCTCAGCCGCAGAGCGGGTCGCCTGACCAAATGGGAGGGACTGAAGAGCCCCGCGACCCGTCGCGCCCTGAGGAGGCTCGCCCTCGTCGTGTTTGAACCCCTCGTCGAGACGGCTGAAGAGGCCTATGGCCGGCTCGAGCGGATCGCCCCGCCCCCGGGTCTGGCGAAGGATTACCGCCGCTACCTGCGTCTCTCCGCGAAGCAGATCGATCTGGTCCGCGCGCTGACACGGGCCTTTGAGACCGGCGAGTACAAGCTGATCGACCGCCTCGAGGAGCAGGGCGAGAAACTCTCCGGGGGGGGAGAGCGTCTCGCCAAGAAGGTCGGAGCGAGCCGCTGCGAGGAGACCGACTAGCTAGCCGGTCTCCTCCTCGACAGCCTTGCCGTTCTTCCCGGCCTTGATACTCACCCTGGTCGGCTGAGCCTCCTCGGGCTTGGGGATCCGCACCTCGAGCACGCCGTTGTCGAACTCGGCGGCCACCTGGTCGGCGTCGATGCCGGACGGGAGGTCCAGCGAGCGCGAGAAGCGGCCGAAGGAGCGCTCGACTCGGTAGTAGCCCTCGC
>DASUUD010000249.1:0-18477 GCA_036374255.1 Solirubrobacterales bacterium
TTCACCGACGCCGACCCCTGGCACCTGGTGATCGACAACGGCTCGACCCACGCGGAGCCCGGGGAGGCGCCGAACCCGGACGTGGTCATGGAGAGCAGCTGGGCCGACTGGCTGGCGTCCGCGAAACCGGACAGCAACCCCCTGAGGTACATGCTCACCCGCCGCATCCGCCCCCGGGGCAGCCTGCGCGAGCTCGTGCGCATGCGCAGGGTCTTCAAATAGAGATCAGGAGATAGGCGGACGCCGATCGGCCCAGGGGCGCTCGGCCTCGAGCTGGGCGGCCAGTGAGAGGAGCGTCGACTCGTCGCCGGGTCGGCCGATGATCTGAACGGCGAGCGGCATGCCGTCGTCCGCGAAGCCCGCCGGCACCGACATCGCCGGGTTGCCCAGGTGATTCCAGGGGACGCAGAAGGGGTAGAAGCGGCTCATCCCGAGCACGGTGCGCAGGGCACCCATCCCCTCCCAGCGGCGCACCGGCACTGCGGTGTCGCCCATCACCGGGGTGATCAGCAGGTCGAAGGAGTCGAACAGCGCGTTGATCCGGGCGGCATCGGACGCGGCGGCCCGGAGGGCGCGCTGAAAGACGGCCTCGGGGATCAGCCGACCGAGCCGGATGAAGCCGCGGGTGCGCCGTTCGAGGCGCTCCGGATGCGGCGCCTTGGCGGCGGTATCAGAGATCCCGCGCAGGTATCGGGGGCTGAGGTTGTTGCCGATCCAACCCCAATCCGGGTCTCGTCGCGCGACCTCGTGTCCGAGCGATCGCAGCAGCCCGGCGGTATCGACCACCGCCTGTTTCACGGTCTCCGAGACCAGCGGCGGCGCAACCGCCCGCGGCGCGGAGGTGGACCAGGCGATCCGCAGCCTGCCCGGCGGCGTCCTGGCCGACTCGACGAATGGGCGCTCGCTGGGAGGCGGGGCGCCGGGCTCCTCCGACCCGCCGCTGACGACGTCGAGCCAGAGGGCCGTGTCCAGGACGGTGCGGCTGAGGCAGCCGTCGACCGAGAGTCCGTTCCACCGATCGAGATCGGGAGCAAGCGGGATGCGGCCGCGCTGCGGCTTGAGGCCCACCAGGCCACAGGAGGCCGCCGGGATGCGGATCGAGCCGGCCCCGTCGGAGCCGGAGGCGATCGGGACCATGCCGGAGGCAACCGCGGCGGCGCTGCCGCCGCTGGAGCCGCCGCTGTTGCGCTGGGGGTTCCAGGGGTTGCGGGTGACGCCCCAGGTCGCCGACTCGGTGAAGCCGGCAATTGCCAGCTCGGGGAGGTGGGTCTTGCCGACCACGATCGCACCCGCTTCGCGCAGGCGGCGCACCATCTCGGAATCGGCCGCCGCCGAATCCGGAAACGCGTCGGTGCCCTGACAGGTCAGCTCGCCCGCAAGGTGGTGCTCGTCCTTGAGGGCGATCGGCACGCCCAGCAGCGGCCGCTCCTCACCCCCCTTCAGCCGTGCCTCGGCCTGCTCGGCCTCCAGCAGCGCCCGCTCCGCCAGCACCACCCGGAAGGCGTTCAGCCGCGGGTCGAGGCGCGAGATACGGTCGAGATGCATGCGCACCAGCTCGGTCGGGGACACCTCACCGGCCCGCACCAGCTCGGCCTGCCGCGCGGCTCCCGCAAATGCTGTCTCCTCGACCGAAGCGGCCTCGCCCGTTCCCGCCATCGCGCGGATCGTAACCGGCGGGGAGGTCTCGCTCAGGCCTCGGCGGGCTTCGGCTCGCTGGCACCGCCCTCGAAGCTGAGGTTGGGCAGCGCCCGGTCGAGCCAGGAGGGCATCCACCAGTTCCAGTCGCCCAACAGCTTCATCGCCGCCGGAACCAGGATCAGCCGCACCAGGGTCGCGTCGAGGGCGATCGCGACTGCACTGCCCAGCCCCAGCTCCTTGATCGAAGGCACCCCGGTGAGGACGAACACCGCGAAGACGGAGCTCATGATCAGGGCCGCCGAGGAGATCGTCCGGGCACTCGAGGAGAGACCCTCGGAGACCGCCCGCTCGTTTTCCCCGTGCTCCATGTAGCGCTCGCGGATGCGGGACATCAGGAAGACCTCGTAGTCCATCGAGAGCCCGAACACGACAGCGAAGATCAGGGGCACGTTGATCGTGTCGATCGCGCCCAGGCTTTCGAAGCCCAGCACGCCGTCGAGCCATCCCCACTGGAAGATCGCGACCAGGACCCCGAAGGCGGCGCCGATCGAGAGCAGGTTCATCAGCACTGCCTTCAGAGGCAGCACCAGCGATCGCAGCATCAGCATCAGGACTACGAAGCTGAGCGCCAGGACGAAGCCGATGATCTTCCAGAGCGAGCCCGAGATCTGGTTGCGCACGTCGTCGGAGCGCGCTGTTTCGCCCCCGACGTCAACACCGGCCACGGCGGCCAGCGCGGTGCCGGGCACAAACGAGTCGCGCAGGCGCTCAACCAGCGCGCGGGCCGCCTCGGAGTCGCTGGGGGCACTCGAGGTGGCCTCGATCAGGACGCTGCGGTCGGCGAAGACGGGCGGGGCGACGGCGCTGATGCCGCGCTGCCCGCTCAGCTCGGCGGCGAACTCAGCGACGGCGGCCCGATCCACGGCACCGGGAAAGGAGGCGACGACCTGCACCGGATCGGCGCCGCCGCCAAGCCGCTCGACCGCGAGCTCGTTGCCGATCCTCACGTCGCTGTCCCTGGGGAACTGCTCGAGGGCCGTCGTGCCGGTCTGCAGGGAGAGGACGGGCGAGGCGAGAAGCAGCAGCACGCCCGTCGCACCGGTCACCGCGAGCCACGGCCTGGCCATCACCCTCCGGGTCCACCTGACCCAGAACCCGTCGCCGGCCGCGCCACCCCCGGAGGCGGGAGCGGTGCGCTTTCCTCGGAACGGTCTCCCGATCCAGGCCAACCCTTTTCCGATTATTCCGCCCGGCATGACGCGGTCGCCGAGCATCGAGATCAGCGCCGGCAGCAGGGTCGTCGCGGTGAGGATCGAGACCGCGACGACTGTCATCGCCCCGAGCGCCATCGACCGCAGCGCCTGGTTGTCGACCATCCAGAGGCCGCCGAGGGAGACGATCACGGCGATGCCCGAGAAGGTGACGGCGAGCCCGGAGGTCGCGAGGGCCTCGTCGCGGGCGTCGTCGCGGCCGCGCCCGGCGCGCCGCTCCTCGCGGTAGCGAGCGAGGATGAACAGCGAGTAGTCGACCGCTACCCCGATCCCGATCATCGAGGCCATGTTGGTGACGAAGACCGAGGTGCTCATCTGCAGAGAGATGAAGTAGATCAGCGCTCCGGTGACCATCACGCTGACGAAGCCGAGCGCCAGGGGCAGGGCGGCGGCAGCGAGCGAGCCGAAAACGACGAGCAGGATCAACGCCACGATCGGGAAGCCGCTCATCTCGGCCTTGGCCAGGTCCTTCTTGGTCAGCTCCTGCATCCCGGCCCAGACCGTCGCCTGGCCGGCCAGGTACGGGGTGACGCCGCCGCCGGCGACTCCCGGGTCGAGCCTTTCCCTCAGGGTCACCGCCGGGTCGACCAGCTCGTCCGGTGGAACCTCGCTGGAGAGAGGCAACACGCTGCCGCCGCTTCGCCTCAGCTGAAGCTCGCCGCGCCGCACGACCGGCGGCGGCAGGGCGATCCCCTCGATCCCATCGACCGCGCGGCGCACCCGCCGTACCGCGGCGTCGCGCTCGGCGCCCGCGGCACCCGGCTCTGCCCGGAGCAGAACGGCGACCCCGTTGGCCCGACTGGCGAAGACCCCCTGCATCGCGTCGGCCACCGCCTTGGACTGGCTTCCGGGAACGTCGAAGCCGCCGCCGGTGAGGTGATCGGTCTGGTGGGAGGCAAGCGGCAGAGCGAGCGCCACGACGGCGAGCCAGGCGACCAGCACCCAGCGTCGGCGACGGCCGAGAAAGGTCGATAGTCGGACGATCGGCTCACGCATTTGGCTGGCTAGCCAGCATTTCGCAGACCGGCCGGTGCGTCTGTGAGCAGGGTCACTCGGATCGCCGCCCGGGCGATCGGGAATCCCCGGCCGGGCTACTCGCTGGTAAGCAGGTAGCGAGCCGAGGCGGTGCCCGCGGCGAGGGCGTCGTCGATGTCCCGCTCGGGGTCGGACAGCGCCTGCAGCGCGAAGCCGTCTCCGACCGCGAACAGGTAGGAGACGATCGCCTCGGCATCGTGGCGGAGGCTGAGCACTCCCTCGCGCTCCTTGGCCCGCATCACCTCCGCGACATGTGAGCGAGTGCGATCGAACAGCTGCCCGACCTCATGCTGGATCTCGGGATTTCGCCTGCCGGCGCTGAACAGCTCGTAGAGGAGCAGGAAGAAGGCGGGTTCGTTGTCGATCATGTCCGTGAGGCTGGAGACGAGAACGTCGAGGACGTCGTCGACGGTCTTCGCCCCGGCGAGCGCCTCATCGAGGCGGGCAACGCGGATCTCCGCATCGCGGCGGATCACCTCGACCAGCAGCCGCTCCTTGGTGCCGAAGTAGTAGTGGAGGAGTCCGCGGCTGACCCCCGCCTCGCGGGCAACGTGCTCGAAGGTGGAGCCGGCGGCGCCGCGCTTGGCGACGCTGTCCCGCATCGCGTCGACGATGCGCTGCGCCTTCTCGCCGCTCAGCTCGCGCTCTTTGGTCGCTACCTCCATTGCCTCAGTCTAAGGCGCAGACCAGCGCCCCCAGCGCTTGGCTAAGCCCCGTTGATGCTCGTGGTGCTCGTGTACTCGAACTCCTCCTCGGCGCCGAACAGCGCGTCGAGGACGGTCTTGCGCGCGTCCTCGCTGAGGACCAGCGCGATCGCGGCGGCGACGATGCCCAAGAGGATGAGGCGACCGAGCCGACTCTTCCGCTTCTTCGGCGCCCGCAGCTGCTCCGAGGCGTCGCGCAGGCTCTCCGCGGCCTGGCGCAGGTCCTTCTGCACCTTCTTGTCCCGCGTGACGGACTTGACGGCGTTGCCGTTGCTGGTCGCCCGGGAATAGGCGCCGCGGGCAGCTTCGAACGCGTCGCGGATGCTGTCCCGCAGCTCTTCGTCCTCGATCAGGCGCTGCACGTAGGGATTCTCGCGCGCGGTTGAGTACAGGTCCGCGGCGCGGTCGGCGGTCTTGCTCGCCCGTGATGTCTTGGCCATGCCTTCTCCTCGCTGGGGTCTGCGGCTTGCCAAGAGGATATACCCGCTGTCGCAAACCGCTACCGGCGGCCCCGCCCTACCTGCCGGCCGTTTTGCGCTTCTTCTTGCTCTTCCTCAGCTTCTTGAGGAGGGTGACTTTCCTCGACTTCGTGTTGGGGTCGCCGTTCGTCGGCGTGAAGGTGACCCTGAGCGTGCCCTTCAGGCGGCCTTTCCTGTTCAGCGCCCTCAGCCCTTTGCGGATCGCGCGAATCCTCACCCGCAGGGTGCGCGCGGCGGCCGGCTGGGGGGCCACCGTTTTCAGCTTCCGCCCGGCCCTTGCAACGAGTGATCCAGGCCCCGGGACGGTCACCTCGACGGTCACGATCCCTTTCTTCCTGTTGCGGCGCAGTTTGCCGAACCGGAAGGCGTTCGAGGGTTTGGCGGGCGCCGCCTGTGCCGGTGTGCATGGCGGCGATCCCGCTCCGGGCTCGCCCCACTTGTCCACGCGGCCGATCGTTCCGACGTAGACGGATTCGCGGCAGTCGAGCCCGATTCCCCATGGACTGTTGAACTCCCCGATGCCGTAGCCGGATTCACCCGCTTTGCAGAGCGTGGTGCAGACCTCGGGGGCGACCAGACCGCCGGGGATCACGTCGAGCCCATAGGCGCGGAAGCCTCCCGGGACGAAGACGGCCAGGCGGTGGTTCCCCATGTCGCCGACGTAGTCGTTGCCCTGGCCGTCCGCCGCGACACCGCTCGGAGCCGCGAGCTGGCCCGACCCTTCCCCAGCGCTTCCGAAGAGGTGAACGAAGTTTCCCGCTCCACTGAAGACGGAGACGCGGCCGCCGCCGTTCTCGGCGACATGGACGTCGCCGTTGGGAGCGATGGACAATCCGTAGGGGATGCTGAGTGAGCCCGGTGTCCCGTCCGCGACACCCGGACCGCAGACGGCGGTGCAGGTGTGCACCCCGGCGCCGCCGACGTTTTTCCCGAAGCCGAGCAGGAATGTCCCGGTCTGCGGGTCGAAGACGTCGACCCTGTTCGTCCCGATCTCGCCCACGTAGAGCCTTCCGGACGCGTCCAGGGCGAGGCCTGCCGGTGCCGCCATCTGGCCGGCGCCCACGCCGCCTGTGCCGGCCGCGCAGATCGTCGTGCAGACGTTCACCCCGGCGCCGCCGACGTCGGCGCCGAAGGCACGCAGGAATTGGCCCTGGAAGCTGAAGACGGAGATTCGGTGATTGCCCCCCTCGCTCACGTAGATCTCATTGGAGCCGGCGGCGAGCGAGAAGGGGGTGGTGAGCTCACCGGCTGCCGTGCCCGGGGCTCCCGCTTTGCAGGCGCTGGTGCAGATCTCGAAGCCTTCCCCGCCACCGACCGCGACGTCCTTGCCGAAGGCGCGGAGGAAGGGGCCGTCCTGGCTGAAAACGGCGACCCGCTGATTGGCGATGTCGGAGACGGCGACGGTGCCGTCGGGGCTGACCGCGACTCCGCTCGGCTGGGTGACCTGGCCGGCTCCCGAGCCGGGCAGCCCGATTCCATACTGGCCCAGGCGCTCAAATCCAGCCGCCTGTGCTGCGGTGGCGAGCATGATCGCGAGGGTGACCAAAGCCGGCAGCAGGGCTCGCCGGGGCATCCCAAATCCCATCAGAGGTTCCTCCAGAGGTCGCGGGCGAATGCGGCAGTCTATCCGGGCCCTATCCCGTCAAGGAGAACGCTGTTGGTGCGGAAGTTCAGTTCGGCGTCGTCCACCCTGCGAAGGCGCAGGTGGGCCAGGTCGTCACCGGGAAGCGCGTACCGCCTCACGTGGAGGCGGCCCACCCGCTCGTAGCCAACCTGGCGAAAGCGCGACCCAAAGAGGTGGACAGGCGGGCGCGGCGCCGGCCCGTCGGAGATGAAGTCGACCTCGTGCACGAACCAGCTGAAGCCGTCCGACGGCGCCACCTGGAAGGAGCCGGTCGAGAGGTAGTAGCGCAGTGAGGCCTGCCCCAGGGTCCAGGTGACCATGGCACGCGGCGAATCCGGCTCGCCGAGCCTCTCGGCGACCGCCTCCCAGTCGGGGCGCTGCAGCGCCGGCGAGGTGGCGGCTGCCAGGCTGAAGCCGAGCGAGTAGACGAGGAGGACCGCGCCGACCAGAGCACCGACGACCCTCGCCCGGCGGATCGTCACTCCCACCGCCACCGCGGCCAGCAGCGGAACCAGAGCCGGCAGCAGATTGCGGGCCAGCACGTAGTCCGCGCTCGGCACCAGCAGGCCGAGGGCGACCGGGGTCCCGACCGTCGCCACGACGATCGCCACCATCCGCCCTCCCCCGCGGCGCTCGCGGCCATCCCCGCGAAGTACCAGCAGGGCGAGCGCCGCGAGGCCCGCGAGCACGGGAACCAGCGCCAGCAGCGGGCGCTCGGGACGGGCGATGATGTCGCCGATCTCCCCCACGGTGAAGGTCACCCCCAGCTCCCAGAGGCGGTGCCCGAGGCTGTGGTTGCCGATCCATTCGGCGCGGCCTTCCAGCATCTGGTGGATCGCCAGCGGCGCGAGCAGCAGGCCCGTGGCCAACACGATGCGCAGGCCCGCCAGCACCTCACCGCCGCGGCGACGCAACAGCCAGAGCGCCTCCAGGGCGACTGGGAAGATCGCGAAGTAGTGAGTCGCCAGGGCCAGTGCGGAGAACACCCCCCAGGCCGCGAGGTCGCGGCGGCGGCCCCGCTCCAGCGAGCGGAGAAAGTAGAGGGCGCCGAGCGCGGTCAGCAGGGACAGCAGCGCGTAGGCGCGCCCCTCCTGCGAGTACCAGATCAGCATCGGATTCACGGCCACGAGCGCGGCCGCGACCATCCCAGTGCGGCGGCCCCGCAGCTCGGCGCCGAGCAGGAAGGCGACCGGGACGGTGGCGACGCCGGCCAGCGCGGAGAGCGAGCGCAGGCCGAGCTCGCCGGTGCCGGTCAGCTGCGTCCAGAACCAGGCCAGGAGGTAATAGAGGGGCGGAGCCGACTCGCTGAAGCCGACGGCTTCCATCGCGTGCCAGAGGTCTACGCGCAGCACCCGGCTCGCCGTGACTATCTCGTCGTGGTGGTAGGACTGGACGCCCAGCGTCGCGAAGCGCAGCCCGGCGGCGAGCAGGGTGAGGCCGGCGACGACCCAGAACGCACGCGAGCGCGCCCGCACGGCCTCGCGGACCGGCTCGACGAAGTTCGACAGGCCACCCCTGCCCAGCGCCCCCGCAGCCTCCATGGCCCTAGGCTAATGCCGCGTCGATCGCCTTCGAGACCATGTCGACGTAGATGAACTCGAGGCCCTCGCGCTCATGCTCGGGGATCTCCGCGATGTCGCCCTCGTTGCGCTCCGGGACGATCACACGCTTGATCCCGGCCCGCTGCGCGGCGAGGGACTTCTCCTTGAGACCTCCGACCGGCAGCACCTGGCCCGTCAGGGTCACCTCGCCGGTCATCGCGACGTCGTTGCGTACGGGTCGACCGGAGATCAGCGAGGCCAGCGCCATTGCCATCGCCACCCCGGCCGAGGGCCCGTCCTTCGGCACCGCGCCGGCCGGGACGTGGATGTGGATGTCGTTCTCGGCGAACCAGTCCTTGGCCAGCTCCGGGGCGACCGCCTCCCGGTGACCCCGCACGTAGGAGAGGGCGGCCTGGGCGGACTCCTTCATCACGTCTCCCAGCTGGCCGGTGATCGTCAGCTTTCCCGAGCCGGGCATCGCGGTGGCCTCGATGAAGAGCACGTCGCCGCCGGTCGGCGTCCAGGCGAGCCCGGTCGCGACTCCGGGGTCCTTGGTGCGGCGGCGTTGCTCTGCGAAGTAACGGCGGCGGCCCAACAGCTCGCGCGCCCGTTTCGCCGAGATCCTCACCTTGCCGTCCGCCCTGCCCTCGGCGACGTCGCGGGCGACCTTGCGGCAGATCGTGCCGATCTGCCGCTCCAGGTTGCGGACACCGGCCTCGCGCGTGTACTCCTCGATGATCGCGACCAGGGCGGGGTCGGCGAACTCGATCTGGGAGGGGCGCAGGCCGTTGGCCTCGATCTGCCGCGGAACCAGGTAGCGACGTGCGATGTGCTTCTTCTCGTCCAGCGTGTAGCCGGCCAGCTCGATCGTCTCCATTCGGTCCTGGAGCGGGATCGGGACCGTGTCGAGGACGTTCGCGGTGGTGATGAACATCACGTCGGAGAGATCGAACTCGAGGTCGATGTAGTGGTCGCGGAAGGTGTCGTTCTGAGCCGGGTCGAGGACCTCGAGCATCGCCGAGGAGGGATCGCCGCGGAAGTCGGCGCCCATCTTGTCGATCTCGTCGATCATGAAGACGGGATTGCGGGAGCCCGCGTCGCGGAGGGCGCGGATGATCGTCCCCGGCAGCGCCCCGATGTAGGTGCGCCGGTGTCCGCGGATCTCCGCCTCGTCGCGCACGCCGCCGACCGAGATCCGCTCGAACTCCCGACCCAGGGCGCGGGCGATCGACTTGCCGAGACTCGTCTTCCCCACCCCCGGTGGACCGACGAAGCAGAGGATCGGCCCGGGCGAGTCAGGTTTCAGCTTGCGGACCGCCAGGTACTCGAGAATCCGGTCCTTGACCTGCTCGAGGTCGTAGTGGTCGGCGTCGAGGACCTTGCGGGCGTTCTCGATGTCGAGGTTGTCCTCGGTCTCGTGCGCCCAGGGCAGCTCGACCAGCCACTCCAGGTAGGTGCGAATGACCCCGTGCTCGGCCGCGGCCGGCGGCAGCTTCTCGAGGCGAGACAGCTCCCGATCCGCCGCTTTGCGGGCGTGCTCGGGCAGCTCCGCCTCCTCGATCCGCCGGCGCAGCTCGTTCACCTCGGCCTGCTGCTCGTCGCCTTCCCCCAGCTCCTCCTGGATCGCTTTCAGCTGCTGGCGAAGGAAGAACTCGCGCTGCCCTTTGTCGATCTCCGACTCCACCTGGGACTGGATCTGGCTGCCGAGCTGCACGACCTCGAGCTCGCGGGTGAGGATCTGCGAGAGGTGTCGAAGCCTCGCCGCCACGTCGACCTCCTCGAGCAGCCGCTGCTTCTCCTCGATCGGGATCCGCATCGCCCCGGCGATCAGGTGCCCGAGCGCCGCGGGGTCGTCGATGTTCGCGACCGCCATCTGCAGCTCTTCGGGCAGGTAGGGGATGTGCTCGACGATCTCCGTGAAGGTCCGCTGCACGTTGTTGGTCAGGGCCTGGAGCTCGGGGCCGTCGCTGACCACGTCGGGCAGCTCGGCGATCCGCGCCACCAGATACGGCTCCTCCGCGACGTAGGGGCCGAGTCTCACCCGCTGGGTTCCCTGGACGAGGATGCGGATCGTGCCATCGGGGACTTTCAGCATCCGCGCCACGAAGCCGGCCACGCCGACGTCGTAGAGGTCGTCCGGCTCCGGCTCCTCCTTCTCGGGGCTGCGCGCCGCGACCATCACCAGCAGACGGTTGGCGCCGAGCACGTCGTCGACCAGCTTGATCGAGCGCGCCTGGCCCACCGCCAGCGGGGTCAGGGTCTCCGGGAAGGTCACCGTCTCGCGCAGCGGCAGGACGGGGAGTGCGTCGGGGAGCGGCTGGTCGGCGCGGATCGCCTGCTCGGCGTCGAAGGGCGCCTCGACCACCTCGAGGGCCGGAGAGTCGTCCATCACTCCCGCCCTATGGGCACGCGGCGGGTCGTCTCGGCGGGATCGCGGAGCGGCAGCTCGATTTCGAGGATCCCGTCTTCGTAGCTGGCGCTGGCACGATCGGCGTCCACGTCGACCTGAAGTTCGACCACCCGTCGGAAGCGCCCCGAGGGGATCTCGACCTGCTGGTAGACCTGGCCCTCGATCTCCTGGACCGGACGTTCGCCGATGATCGCGAGCTGGCGCCCGCTCACCTCGATCCCCACCGCGTCCAGGTCGACCCCGGCCAGGTCCACCTTGACCACGGCTCGTTGCGGATCGCCGCAGTAAAAGACGTCGACGTTGGGGGAGAAGCCGGTGGCGCGGCGGCTGGCGTAGGCGGCGCGACCCCAGGCGCCGCCGAGCATCTGGTCCATCTCCCGCCGCATGCGGGCAAAGTTGGCGAAGACGTCACGCTGTGGCATGCCGAAAACGATAGCCAGCGAGAACCTAAGCCGCGCGTGAGTCGGGAGTGGCCCAGCGGGGCGGGCGCATCAGCAGCACGGGCTGCCGGGGCGGCACCAGCCCCTCGGGGCGGTCGGGCCGGAAGGTCGCGCACGGCCCCTCCAGCTCCAGCGCGCAGAGAAGGTTCTTGCGGAAGTAGCAGTCCTCGCAGCTGGGGGGCTTCTTCTTGCGCGCCATCTGGGCGGATGTTGGCACTTGCGAGACGCTCCCGGGCGGGCCATTTCCGCAAAGCGCAATCTCTTTGAAACGGGACAATCACGACTTCCCCGCGTCTTGCGAAAGGCGGGTCGGCTCAGCGCTACCATTGGCCCGATGGAGGCTCATAACCGCAGCGACGAGCTCTCCGCCTCGCCGGAGCTTTTCGAGAGCGCCTTCCTCAACTTCTTCTCCCGGGTGCACCCGGCGATCCCCGCGATCGTCTTCGTCCCGGTGGTCGTGGCGATGGAGTGGATCGGCACCGACCGCGGCCTCGCCGCCTGGCAGCTGGCGCTGCTGACCCTCGGCGGGATCGGGATCTGGACCCTCACCGAGTACTGGCTGCACCGGCTGGTCTTCCATTGGGAACCCGACCACCCCCTTGGCAGCCGCCTGCACTTCATCATCCACGGCATCCATCACGATCACCCCAACGACAAGCTGCGCCTGGTGATGCCCCCGGCCGTCTCGATCCCCCTGGCCGCCCTCTTCTTCGGCGCCTTCCTGCTGGTCTTCGGATCCCCCGCGGCCTATCCGCTCTTCGGCGGGTTCATCCTCGGCTACCTCACCTACGACTACACGCATTACTACGTGCATCACTTCGTGCCGAAGTCGACGCTCGGAAAACGGCTGCGCGAGCAGCACATGCGCCACCATTTCCAGGACCATCGATTCGGCTTCGGCGTCTCCTCGCCCATCTGGGACGCCGTCTTTCGCACTCTTCCCCGCATGCGCCGCCGTTAGATGGTTGATTCAACGACCCCACACGCCTGGATGACGCACGTGGCTCGTCGCATCTCGTCGTCCTCGGGCTTGCCTTTGGCACCACCAAAGGCTGCGCCCTGCGTCCTCGATCTGCTCGGCCACGCGCGTCCCCAGTCACACGCGGCCGTGGAATCAACCATCTAGCGGGCGAGGTAGCGGAGGGCGATCTCCAGCTCGAAGCGGGCGTCGGGGTCCTCGAGCTGGCCGCCCAGCAGCTCCCGCAGTCGCGCCGTGCGATAGCGAACCGTCTGCGGATGGACGTGAAGCGCCGCCGCCATCGCCACCGAGTTGCCCTGGTGGCGAATGTAGGCCCGGGCCGTCTGCAGCATCCGGTCGCGGGCCGTCTCGGTGAGCCGATCCAGGGGAGCCAGGCGACTGGCCGCAATCCGTCGAGCCAGGCGGCTGCCCTCGAACACGAGCAGGTCGCCGAGCCTCTGCTCGGCAATGAGCAGCCCGGTCTCGGGTAGGGCGCCCGCCTCCGCGGCGCGGAGCGCCGAGCGGGCCATCGACCACGACCCCGGCAACTCGCCGAGGGCCCCGCTGGGGCCGAGGACGAGCCGTCGCTTACCGGCGGCGCGTTCGACCGTCTCGGCTCGCCCCGGGCCGTCCGGGTCCGGGATGAGAATGCAGCCGACCTCATCCAGCGGCGCCGTCAGGACGTCGGCCGGCAGGCGCCTGGCCAGCGGGCCGAGGTCGGCATCGGAGCAGGCGGCGGCCGCGACCCTGCCGGGCAGTCGCCAGCCGGCGGCCGGCGCGGCGGCCCGCACATCGGCCTCCTCGGCGGGCGGAGTACGGGTCAGCAGCGCCGCCAGCTCGCGGCGCCTGCGCCGGCGCTGGTCATCGAGCTCGGACTGCGCCTGCGCGTATCCCTCCACCGAGTCAGCCGAGAGTTCGTCGATGTAGGCGAAGATCGCCTCCGCGAGCAGGCTGAGAACCTCGGGGTCGAGCCCCGCCCTTCTGCCGGCAAGGGAGAGCCGTCGCCAGGCGACCCGGGCCCCGACCCGGTAGGCGGCCTGGAGGGAGTCGAGGGTTCGGCCCTGCCGCAGCTCACCCCTGCCGAGGCCGAGATACACCTCGCGCCCCGGCTCCCGCCCCGCCTCCGGGTTGCGGACCAGAGCCACGAACTGCCGCAGTGCCTCGGCGACGCCGGTGCGGACGCCCCGCCCGAAGCTCCCCTCCAGCGGGCGGGCGTACTCGGGCACCTCACGGCCGATCGTGACGAGGATCTCCTCCGTCATCCCCTCCAGCTCCGGCTCGATCAGGTCGGCGACCGACGCCGGCAGTGCGCGCCAGGGCTCAGACTCGACAGCTTTTGTCATTAGATGCCAAAAAATACCCCGTAAGGAGTTGCCTGCACCCGAATTCTTGTGACCTGATTCGACTAGGTTGCCGGGAGATGGGCGAGATGACCAGGGTCGAGCGGGCGGTGAACGTCGGGGCGGTGATCGTCCCCTTCGCAGGGGTGATCGCCGCGGTCGTCCTGCTCTGGAACAGCCTCGTCAGACCCACCGACCTGGTGATCGCCGCCGGCATGTACCTGCTGACCGCGGTCGGCATAACGGTCGGATTCCACAGGCTGCTGACCCACCGCTCCTTCCAGACCTCGAAGCCGCTTGAATACATCTTCGCCGCGCTCGGGTCGATGGCGGTGCAGGGGCCGGTGATCGCCTGGGTCGCCGACCATCGCAAGCACCACGCCCACGCCGACGAAGAGGGAGACCCGCACAGCCCCCATGTGGGCCACGGAGGGGGTGTGGCGGGAGTGCTGGCGGGCCTCTGGCACGCACACACCGGTTGGCTGCTCTCGACCCAGGGTCGGGCTGACTGGAGACGCCACGCATCCGACCTCTACGAGGATCCCGGCATGAGAGCGATCTCACGTCATTTCGGCCTGCTGGTGCTCGCTGGGCTGGCACTCCCCGCTGTGGCCGGATATCTGATGACCGGCACACTGGCGGGAGCCGCCACCGGCCTTTTGTGGGGTGGGTTGGTTCGGATCTTCTTCGTCCATCATGTGACATGGAGCGTCAACTCCGTGTGCCACTTTCTCGGCAGCCGTCGTTTCGACACCGACGACAGATCGACGAACGTGATCTGGTTGGCGCTGCCGTCACTGGGCGAGTCCTGGCATCACAACCATCACGCATTCCCGCGCTCCGCCGTGCACGGACTGAAACGGTGGGAGTTGGACCCGTCGGCGCTGCTGATCGGCGCCATGGAGCGGTTGGGCCTGGCCTGGAACGTTGTCCGCATCACGCCTGAGCGCCAGGCCGAGCGAACCGTCTGAACTGTTCAACGCTCTGAACCAGGTCATCCGGATGGGCCAGGTGACACAGAATATTTTGACTAAATGGAGGAGTCACAGTGACCCCTCACTGTGAGACACTGGGCGTGCCAACTGCTGACGACCCCCGCGATTGCGCACGGGATGGAAAGGACACAGATGCCAAGCACGACTCACGTACTCGACGAGGCTCGCGATATGGTCAAGAGGCGCATCGCCGAGCTTGACGACGAGCGCAAGCGTCTCGAGCGCGCTCTTGCCGAGCTGGGTGGAAAAGTCACCGGCCGCGGCAGGAAAAAACGCCGTCGCCCGGGTCGGCCGCGTGGTACCCGCGCCAAAAAAGCCGCTGCCCCCCGTCGCCGTCGCCGCACGGGTACGAGGGCCGATCAGGCGGTGGCGCTGGTTGAGAAAAATCCTGGCATAACCGCCTCGGAAATCGCCAAAAAAATGAAAATCAAACCCAACTACCTGTACCGGGTGCTCGGTGACCTCGAGAAACAGGGTCGCGTGAAAAAGAAAGGGCGCCAGTACCGGCCCGCGAAAAAATAGGGCACCTCGCCGACAGCAGCGGCAGCAGGAGGCCGGCCCGACGGGCCGGCCTCTCTCTTTTCGGGTGCCACCTCAGAGCAGGCCGAGTGCGCTGACCGCCTCACGCTCTTCGCGCAGCTCGGCGACGCTGGTGTCGATGCGCTCGCGCGAGAAATCGGGTACCTCGAGCCCCTCGACGATCTTCCACTCCCCGTCCGAGCAGGCGCACGGATAGCCCGAGATCACGCCCTCCTCGATTCCGTAGGAGCCGTCGGCTCGAGCCCCCATCGAGACCCAGTCTCCCTCCGGGGTGCCCAGGACCCAGTCCCTGACGTGGTCGATCGCGGCGTTCGCGGCGGAGGCGGCGCTGGAGGCGCCCCGCGCGTCGATGATCGCCGCCCCCCGCTTCGCCACCCGAGGGATGAACTCGTCGGCGATCCAGGCCTCGTCGTCTACGGCCTCCCAGGCGGAGGCGCCGCCGACCCTCGCGTTTACGAGGTCCGGGTACTGGGTGGTCGAGTGGTTGCCCCAGACCGTCATGTTGGTGACCTCCGAGACGGGCTTGCCGAGCCTGGCGGCAAGCTGCGCGATCGCCCGGTTGTGATCGAGGCGCAGCATCGCGGTGAAGCGCTCGCCGGGTACGCCGTCTGCGTTCGACATGGCGATCAGGCAGTTGGTGTTGGCGGGATTGCCGACCACGAGGATCCGCACGTCGTCTGCCGCGCCCGCGGCGATGGCTTCGCCCTGCGGCTTGAAGATCCCGCCGTTCGCCTCGAGCAGGTCGGAGCGCTCCATGCCCGGCCCCCGCGGTCGCGCCCCGACCAGGAGGCCGACGTTGCAGCCGTCGAATGCCTGCTTGGGATCGTCGTGGATGTCGATGCCCCGCAGCAGCGGGAAGGCGCAGTCGTCGAGCTCCATCGCCGTCCCCTCGGCTGCCTTCACCGCGTCGGGGATCTCAAGCAGGCTCAGCTGCAGCGGAGTGTCGGGACCGAGCATCTGGCCGCTGGCGATCCGGAACAGGATCGCGTAGCCGATCTGCCCGGCGGCGCCGGTGACGGTGACTTTGACTGGAGTGCTCACGGAATCTCCTCCCTGAAATCGCAATTGGTCAGCGTGTCATCGCCGCGCGCAGTCGCTCGTCGATCGCGGCAAGGAACTCCTGCGTCGTCAGGTACCCCTGTTCGGGGCCCACAAGCAGGGCCAGGTCTTTGGTCATGCTGCCATCTTCAACCGTTTCCACGCATACCCGCTCCAGAGTCTGGGCGAACCGTGCTACCTCCGGGGTGTCGTCAAGCCGCCCGCGTGCGGCGAGCCCTCGCGTCCAGGCGAAGATCGACGCGATCGGATTGGTCGAGGTCGGCTTTCCTTCCTGGTGCAGCCGGTAGTGACGGGTGACCGTGCCGTGCGCGGCCTCCGCCTCGACCGTCTTTCCGTCCGGGCTCATCAGGACGCTGGTCATCAGGCCGAGCGAGCCGAACCCCTGGGCGACCGTATCGGACTGCACGTCGCCGTCGTAGTTCTTGCAGGCCCAGACGTAGCCCCCTTCCCACTTCAGGGCGGCGGCGACCATGTCGTCGATGAGGCGGTGTTCGTAGCTGAGCCCGGCCGCCTCGAAGTCGCTCCTGAACTCGTTCTCGTAGACCTCGGCGAATAGGTCCTTGAAGCGGCCGTCGTAGCGCTTGAGGATGGTGTTCTTGGTCGACATGTAGACCGGATAGCCGCGGTCGAGGCCGTAGCGCATCGAGGCGCGGGCGAAGTCTCGAATCGAGTCGTCGAGGTTGTACATCGCCATCGCCACGCCCTCGCCGGGGAAGTCGTAGACCTCGAGCTCGGTCGGCTCGGAACCGTCCTTAGGCGTGTAGGTGAGAGTCAAAGTCCCCTCACCGGGGACCACCATGTCGGTGGCACGGTACTGGTCGCCGAAGGCGTGGCGGCCGATCACGATCGGCTTCTTCCAGCCCGGTACGAGGCGGGGGATGTTGGAGATCACGATCGGCTCGCGGAAGATCACCCCGCCGAGGATGTTGCGAATCGTCCCGTTCGGCGAGCGGTACATCTCCTTCAGCCCGAACTCCTTGACCCTGGCCTCGTCCGGGGTGATCGTCGCGCACTTCACCCCCACCCCGTGCCGCTTGATCGCTTCCGCAGCCTCCACCGTGATCCGGTCTTCGGTCGCGTCTCTGCTCTCGATTCCCAGGTCGAAGTAGACCAGCTCGACGTCGAGGTAGGGAAGGATCAGCTCCTTCTTGATGAAGGACCAGATGATCCTGGTCATCTCGTCGCCGTCGAGCTCGACGAGCGGGTTCGAGACCCTTATCTTCGATGACTTCTCCGCCACGGGGCGGCGATCCTATCGACGGGGGGAACCGCCCGCCGCCCGCGAACCGAGCGGGCTCCGCCCTCACGCCGGAGGGCTCCCCCCTTGCGCCGAAGTGACACAATCATTGGCGATGGCCACTGTCGAGCGCCGTGCCCACCACACCCACGAGGTCTTCAACCAGCCCCCGCCGCTCGAGGACTACAACCCCTTCGACGCCGATCGCCCCCTGGCCGAGGCGCTGAGACGGGAGGGAGCCGACTGGGCGGAGGGCCGGGCGCGGGAACTGGCGGCGATCTGCGGCTCCCGGCAGACGATCCGCTGGGGTTTCGAGGCGAACGAGAAGGTGCCGAAGCTGCGCACGCACGACCGCTTCGGCAACCGCATCGACGAGGTCGAGTTCGACAGCTCCTGGCACGAACTCATGCGGATCGGGATCGGCAACGGCCTGCACGCCTCGCCCTGGCGCGAACCGGGGCCCGGCGCCCACGTCGCCCGCGCGGCGATGTTCGTGCTGCTGATGCAGGCCGAGAGCGGCGTCGGCTGCCCGATCTCGATGACCTACTCGGCTATCCCGGCGCTGCGCCACCAGCCGGATCTGGCGGAGGAGTGGGAGGCCCGCTTCCTCTCGCTGGACTACGACGAGCGCTCGATGCCCGCGGAGCGCAAGAGCGGAGCGCTCTGCGGAATGGCGATGACCGAGAAGCAGGGCGGCTCCGACGTGCGCGCCAACACGACCACGGCGAGGCCGCTGAACGGGGGAGGCCCCGGGGCCGAGTACGAGATCGTCGGTCACAAGTGGTTCTGCTCGGCTCCGATGTGCGATGCCTTCCTGGTCCTCGCCCAGACCGACTCAGGCCTCTCCTGCTTCCTGATGCCTCGCTGGACTCCGGACGGGGAGCGGAACGCCTTCCACGTCCAGCGCCTCAAGGACAAGCTCGGCAACCGTTCCAACGCCTCCAGCGAGGTCGAGTTCCGCGGCGCCTGGGCGCGCATGGTCGGCGAGGAGGGGCGGGGCGTCCCGACGATCATCGAGATGGTCAACCACACACGCCTCGACTGCGTGATCGGCACCACCAGCGGCTACCGCGCCGGCGTCGCACAGGCGCTCCACCACGCGACCCACCGCTCCGCCTTCGGCGCGGAGCTGATCGAACAGCCGCTGATGCGAAACGTGCTCGCCGACCTCTGCGTGGAGTCGGAGGCGGCGACCATCTCGGCCCT
>DASUUD010000250.1:0-10193 GCA_036374255.1 Solirubrobacterales bacterium
GCTCTCCGAGCTGGGACGGGGGATGACCGGGGTGCTGCTGATCGACGCCGAGGACGATGAGGTCGTGCGTCGGCTCGGCGGGCGGCGGACCTGCGTCGAGAACGGCCACGTCTTCCACCTGGAGTTCAATCCGCCCGAGAAGGAAGGCGTCTGCGACATCGACGGCAGCGAGCTGATCGTGCGCGACGACGACAAGCCGGAGGTGATTCGCCACCGGCTCGAGCAGTACCACGAGAAGACCGAGCCCCTGATCGACTTCTACGATCACCAGAGCCTTCTGCGGCGGATCGACGGGACCGCCCCGCCGGACGAGGTCGCGGCCCGGATCTCGCGGACCCTTTCCACCATGAAGCTCGAAGCGGATGAGGCGATCTAGTGTGAGGTGCCGGCTGCGTGTATCGGATGATCATCAAAAAGAGCCCTGAGCAGATCGACAAGATGGCCGCCTCGGGCCAGATCCTGACCCGCTGCCTGAAGATGCTCGAGTCGAAGGCGAAGGCCGGCGTAACCACCAAGGAGCTCGACCGCGCCGCCGAGAAGTACATCCGCTCGCAGGGCGCCGAGCCGGCCTTCAAGGGGTACCGGGGTTTCCCCGGATCGATCTGCACCTCTCCCAACTCGATGGTCGTCCACGGCATCCCCGGTCCCTACGAGCTGAAGCGGGGGGACGTCCTCTCCATCGACGTCGGCGTGATCAAGGATGGCTGGGTGGCGGACGCCGCGATCACCCTTCCGATCGGCCCCGTCGAGCCCGAGGCCCGCCGCCTGCTCGACGTGACCAGGGCCGCCCTCTTCGCGGGAACTGAGCAGATGCGACCCGGCAATCACCTCGGTGACGTCTCCGCGGCGATCCAGCGCACTGTGGAGATCGAGGGGCTCTCGATCATCCGCACCCTGGTCGGGCACGGGATCGGCCGCGACATGCATGAGGATCCCCAGGTCCCTAACTTCGGCGAGCCGGGGCGGGGCCCCGAGCTGGAGGAGGGGACGGTGCTGGCGATCGAGCCGATGGTCAACGCCGGCGGTGCACTGGTTCGCATGGGCGACGACGGCTGGGCGGTCTATTCCCAGGACGGCTCGCTGGCGGCGCACTTCGAGTTCACCGTCGCGGTCACCGCCGACGGCCCCCGCATTCTCACGCCCTGGCACGAGGATGACTGAGAGGGGGGTCGCCGAGGCTCCTCGCTCCGAATTGCTTCTTGGGACATTCGTCGCGAGGGTCCTCGGCGCCCCCCGCTCGATGCTTTCGCGCCATGGCTGAAGAGCTGTGGGGGGCCGTCGACGGGTACGTCGCAAGCTTGCTTGCGCCGCATGACGAAGCGCTCGAGGCGTCCCTTGAGGCGAGCGCGGAGGCGGGGCTGCCGGAGATCCAGGTGTCGGCGCCTCAGGGGAAGTTGTTGCACCTGCTCGCCCGCTCGATCGGGGCGCGGAGGATCCTCGAGTTCGGGACCCTGGGCGGCTACAGCACGATCTGGCTGGGCCGGGCGCTGCCACCGGAGGGGCGGCTGATCACGCTCGAGGCGAATCCGGATTACGCCGAGGTGGCGAGGAGCAACATCGAGCGAGCCGGGCTTGCCGAGCTGGTCGATCTGCGGGTCGGCCCGGCACTCGAGACCTTGCCGGAGCTGGAGGGGAAGGGACCCTTCGATCTCGTCTTCATCGACGCCGACAAGATCCACACCCCCGACTATTTCGCCTGGGCGCTCGACCATTGCCGGCCCGGAGCCCTGATCGTCGCCGACAACGTGGTCCGCGGCGGCACCCTGGCGGAGCCGGGCGACGACGACAGCGCGCACGCCCAGCGCCGCCTCCACGAGGGGATCGCGGCCGACCCGCGGGTCGAGGCGACGACGGTTCAGACCGTCGGCGTGAAGGGCCACGACGGCTTCACGATCGCCCTCATCAGCTAAGGAGGTCGCGGCAGCTCCGCCTGCTGTCGAGATCCATCCCCTGCTATCTTTCCCGTTCGGCCCTTTGGGCCGGTTGTGCCTGCTTGCCCGACTCCTGGGGCGGGCGGGAGTCCTGTATCCGAACCGACGCCGGAGCGATGAAGGTCAGAGCTTCCGTAAAGCCGATGTGCGAAAAGTGCAAGGTGATCCGCCGCAATGGCGCGGTGCTCGTAATCTGCCAGAACCCGCGTCACAAGCAGCGGCAGGGGTAGCGGCTTCTCGATGGCACGTATCGCGGGCGTCAACATCCCGGTCAACAAGCGGTCCGAAATCGGTCTCACCTACATCTTCGGGATCGGGCGCTCGACGGCGCAGGAGATCCTCGCGGAGGCGAAGATCGACCCCGGCACCGTCGTCAAGGACCTGACCGAGGACGAGGTGGTGCGGCTGCGCGAGGCGGTCGAGCGCCGCGAGGTCGAGGGTGACCTTCGCCGCGAGCGCTCCCAGAACGTCAAACGCCTGATGGAGATCGGCTCCTACCGGGGCCTGCGGCACCGCCGCGGCCTTCCCGTGCGGGGGCAGAGGACCAAGACCAACGCGCGGGGTCGCAAGGGCCCGCGCCGGATGAGCGTCGCCGGCAAGCGCAAGGCGCCGCAGCCGAAGTAGGAATCCGGCGATGGCCGCAGCAAAGAAACCCGCCAAAGGACGCGCCCGCCGCCGCGTCAAGAAGAACATCGCCTACGGGCAGGCCCACATCAAGACCTCATTCAACAACACGATCGTCACCCTGACCGACACCCAGGGCAACGTGATCGCCTGGGAGTCCGCCGGATCGGCCGGCTTCAAGGGCTCGCGCAAGTCGACCCCCTTCGCCGCCCAGGTGACCGCCGACGCCGCGGCGAAGAAAGGGATGGAACACGGGCTCGAACGGGTCGAGGTGCTCGCCAAGGGCGCCGGCTCCGGCCGCGAGACCGCGATCCGCTCGCTGCAGGCGGCCGGCCTCGAGGTGACCACGGTCAAGGACGTCTCGCCCCAGGCCCACAACGGCTGCCGGCCGAAGAAGCGCAGGAGGGTCTGAGCGATGGCCCGCGACACGGCACCCCAGTGCAAGCAGTGCCGCAGGGAGGGGCAGAAGCTCTTTCTCAAGGGCGAGCGCTGCTTCACCGACAAGTGCGGCGTCGAGCGCCGCTCCTATCCGCCCGGCGAGCACGGCCGCGGCCGGATGCGCCAGTCCGAGTACCGCGTGCAGCTGCGCGAGAAGCAGAAGACGCGCCGCTACTACCAGGTCCTGGAGAAGCAGTTCCGGGCCTACTACGAGAAGGCCTCCCGCCAGGACGGGGTGACCGGCGAGAACCTGCTGCGGCTGCTCGAGTCGCGGCTCGACAACGTCCTGGTGCGACTCGGCTTCGCCGCCTCGCGCCGCCAGGCCCGGCAGCTGATCCGCCACGGGCACTGGCTCGTCAACGGGCGCCGTGTCGACGTCCCCTCCTACCAGGTGCGTCCCGAGGACGTCATCTCGATCAAAGCCGACTCCGCCGCCACTGACACGATCCGCAAGGCGACGGAGCTGGTCTCCACCGTGCCGGCCTGGCTGCAGGCCGACCACGATTCGCTTACCGCCAAGATCCTCCGCTACCCCGAGCGCGCGGAGATCTCGGCCCCGGTTCAGGAGCAGCTCATCGTCGAGCTCTACTCCAAGTAGCCGGACCCCGATTTTCGGAAACACCAGAGGCAAGGAACCCATGACCACCGACTTCCAGGTCCCCCGCATCACCTCAGAGAAGGTCGACGACCGTCGCGGCACGTTCACGATCGAGCCGCTCGACAAGGGCTTCGGCTACACCTTCGGCAACGGGCTTCGGCGCGTTCTGCTCTCGTCCCTCGGCGGCGCCGCTGTGACCAGCGTCCGCATCGAGGGCGTCGCGCACGAGTTCTCGAGCGTGCCCGGCGTCAAGGAGGACGTCACCGACATCGTCCTCAACCTGAAGGACCTCGTCGTCCGCATGCACACCGACGCCGACGAGGTCGAGGCCCCGCTGGTGGCCACCGGCCCCGGCGAGGTCAAGGCCAAGGACATAGACCTGCCCTCCGGCGTCGAGATCCTCAACCCCGATGCGCCGATCGCGACGCTGGAGAAAAAAACCAAGCTCGAGGTCTACCTGACGATCGGCCGCGGCCGCGGCTACGCTCCTGCCGAAGAGAACAAATCCGAGGACCAGCCGATCGGCGTCATCCCGATCGATTCGATCTTCTCGCCGATCCGTCGAGCCTCCTACGCGGTGGCCGCGGCGCGCGTCGGACAGCGGACCGATTTCGACAAACTGACCCTCGATCTCGAAACCGACGGCTCGATCGAGCCGGGGGCGGCGCTGCGCGAGGCGTCCGAGATCCTGATCAAGACCCTGGCCATCTTCACCGATGCCGAGCGGGTCGAGGAACTGACCACGCGGGAGCCCGCCGGGGCGCCCGCCGCCGACGCCCTGGCCGGCCCGACCGGCGACGGCGCCGCCGGCAACGGCCTCGACGAGATCCTGATCGAGGAGCTGGAGCTCGGGGTTCGCTCCTACAACTGCCTGAAGCGAGCCGGGGTGCAGACGGTCGGCGACCTGGTTCGCAAGACGCGGACCGAGCTCAACGCGATCCCCAACTTCGGCCAGAAATCGATCGAGGAAGTGATCGAGACCCTGCACTCTCGCGGGCTCGATCTGCAGCAGGACTGAGGCCGCGGAGCGGATCGGAGCAGCGATGCGGCACCGCAAGAAGCGCAACAAGCTGAGCCGCAGCGCCTCCCATCGGGAGGCATTGCTCTCGAATCTCTGCAAGCAGCTGATCGATCACGAGCGGATCAAGACCAGCCAGGCGAAGGCGAAGGCGGTGAAGCCCGAGGTCGAGCAGCTGATCACGCTTGCCAAACGGGGCGACCTGCACGCCCGCCGCCAGGCGCTGGCGACCCTGCACAACGACAAGTTCATCGTCCACAAGCTGTTCGACGAGGTGGCGCCGCGCTACGCGGACCGGCCGGGCGGCTACACCCGCATTGTGAAGCTCGGCCCGCGTCGGTCGGATTCGACCGAGATGGTCTACCTCGAGCTGGTTTGAGGGGGCGTTGGTCACCCCTCCGTCGGACAAATGCCGGGCTGATTAGCCCGGCATTTTGAGTATCCGCCCGTCGTAGGGGCAACCAACGCCCCCACGTTCGAGCTCTGGCAGCCCCGCTCAGTCGTAGCTGACCGACTCCAGGTAGAGGCCGTGGGGCGGGGCGGTGTCGCCGGCCTCCGAGCGAGGGGCGCCCGCGAGGAGGCGGGTGAAGTCATCCACCGTGCGGCGGGAGGAGGCGACCCCGAGCATGGTGCCGACCAGGACGCGGACCATGTTGCGCATGAAGGAGTCCGCGGCAATGCGGAAGGAGAGGGCATCGGCCGTCTCCTCGGTCCATTGGGAGGCCAGGATGTTGCGCTCGAAGCGCACGTGGTCGGTCTGGGTTGGGGTGAAGGCCGTGAAGTCGTGGGTGCCGACCAGGGCCGCGGCGCAGGTGTGCAGGACGTCGCGGTCGAGGCGATGCGGCCACCAGAGCGCGCGGCCCCGCTCGAAGGGGCTGGGCGCGGGCCGGGCGAGGACGCGGTAGCGGTAGGCGCGCGACCTGGCGTCGCGTCTCGCGTCGAAGCCGTCCTCCACGTTCGTCGCGGCGGTCACGGCGACGTCGTCGGGACCGACCGCGTTGAGGCTGCGCGCGAGGTCGGCGGGGACCGGAACCTCGGTGGAGAAGCTGGCGACTTGCCCGAGCGCGTGGACCCCGGTGTCGGTGCGACCGGCCACGGTGAGCTGTACCGCCTCCCGCAGAACCGTTGCCAACGCCGCCTCCAGCTCCCCCTGAACGGTCCGCAGCCCCGGCTGCTTCGCCCAGCCCGAGAAACCCGAGCCGTCGTACTCGATGTCGAGGCGGACGGTGCTCAACCGTCGCGGGCAAGTACGTCGGCGGGCCCGTCGATCCAGACGCGAACCCGGTCGCCGGGGTGCCAGGCGGGGAAGCCGAGGCGGCGGGCGCGGACCTGCCGCCCTGAATCAAGGCGCAGCTCGAGCATCTGGTCATGGCCGTAGAAGCGGCGTGAGACGACGACCGCTGGTTGCGCGGAGTGAGTGGGGGGTGCGATCGTGTCGACCGCCAGCGACTCGGGCCGGATCAGCACGTCGACCGCGCCCTCCATCTCCGAGTGTCCCGAGATCGTCCCGAGGTCGCAGCTGACCACGCCGTCGCGCGCCGTCCCCGGGAGGATCTCGATCTCCCCGAGGAAGCCGGCTACCCAGCGAGTCGCCGGCCGCGAATACACCTCCTCCGGCGTCCCCACCTGCTCCACGTGGCCGTTGTTGATCACGGCGACCGTGTCGGCGACGCTGAGCGCCTCCTCCTGATCGTGGGTCACGAAGATCGAGGTTACGCCCTGCGCGTCGAGGATCTCGCGCACCTCGTCCCGGACCCTGGCCCGCAGGCTCGCGTCCAGGTTGGAGAACGGCTCGTCGAGCAGGACGACCTCCGGGGCCGGCGCCAGCGCCCGGGCCAGGGCGACCCGCTGCTGCTGTCCCCCGGAAAGCTCGTTCACAGAGCGCTCCGCCTCACCGCTGAGCCCGACCAGGTCCAGCACCTCGCGCACCCTGTCGGGATCGCCGCCGCGGCCCAGGCCGTAGGCGACGTTGCCGGCCACGTCGTAATGGGGGAAGAGCGCGTAGTCCTGGAAGACGACGCCGATTCGCCTCTTCTCGGGCGTCACGAACACCCCGGGGCCGGCGAGCATCTGACCCCCCACGGAGATGGTGCCTGAATCGGGTCGCTCGAAGCCGGCGATCAGGCGCAGGGTCGTCGTCTTGCCACAGCCACTGGGGCCGAGCAGCGCCACGGTGTCCCCGGCCTCGACCTGCAGGGTGAAGCCGTCGACGGCGCGCACGCCGCCGAACGACTTGTGCAGGTCAACGCAGGAGATCGAGCTCATACCCCCAATTCCATCACTCGCGCGCTGTGAGCAGGTAGAGGGGGAAGGCCGAGATCGCCAGCAGCACCAGCGACGGCACGGCTCCACGCTCGAAGAAGCCGACGCTCGTCGCCTTCCAGATCTCCGTTGCGAGCGTCTCGAAGCCGATCGGGGCGAGGATCAGGGTCGCCGGAAGCTCCTTCACCGCCGTGAGGAAGACCAGCGCCGCCCCGGCGAGCGCGCCGGAGGAGATCAGCGGCACCGTCACCGTGCGCAGGACAGCGAAGGGGCTGCGGCCGAGGCTGCGGGCGGCCTCCTCGACCCGCGGGGACACCTGCAGCAGCGAGGCCCGCGTCACTCCCACCGCGAGGGGAAGGAAGAGGACGACGAAGGCGAAGACGAGCATCGCGAGCGTCTGGTAGAGACCGGCGGCCAC
Organism: Solirubrobacterales bacterium; assembly: GCA_036374255.1. Lineage (GTDB taxonomy): Bacteria > Actinomycetota > Thermoleophilia > Solirubrobacterales > 70-9 > VRUE01. The sequence continues at coordinate 7,290 of DASUUD010000250.1, forward strand.
CCGGGTGCCGAAGAAGACCAGGGCCAGGGCGACGACGATGCCGGGGACGGCGTGCCCGGTGTAGCTGAGACGCTCGACCGCGGCCGAGAAGGGCCCGGGGAAGCGAACCGCCAGGACCGCGATCGGAACGGCGCAGAGAGCCGCGACCAGGGCCGCCAGGCCAGAGGCGAGAAGCGAATGGCCGGCGGCGGAGACGACTCCACTCCAATCGACCTCGCCGGCGAAGCTCTGCAGCGACCAGTAGACCAGGACGGCGACCGGGACCGCCAGGGCCAGGGCGGAGACGATCGCGCAGAAGGCGAGCGCCGCCCAGCGCCAGCGGCCAAGCGGCACCACCCGTGGCGGCCTGGCGGCTCCCGGGCCGCTGCGGTAGAGCGCCTCTGGCCGGCGGGTTCGGGACTCGAGCCAGAGGATGACCAGCATCACGGCGACCAGCAGGCTCGCCAGGGACGCAGCTCCGATGCGGTCGAAGCTGGCGCGGTAGAGCGTGTAGATGGAGGTGGTGAAGGAATCGAAGCGCATGATCGAGACCGCGCCGAAGTCGCTCAGGACGTAGAGCGCGACGAGCAGCGCTCCGGCGCCGATCGCGGGGACCAGGTGGGGCAGGACGACGCTCCAGAACACGTTCGCCTGGCTGCGCCCCAACCCCAGGGCCGCCTCCTCGAGCTGAGGATCGAGGCGGCGCAGCGCGGCGCGCACCGGGAGTAGCACGAAGGGATAGGTGAACAGGGTCAGGGTCAGCCAAGCCCCCGGGAAGCCGACGATCGAGGGCAGCCGCTCGACTCCGAGTGGCTCCAGCAGGTCCTGAAGGAGGCCGGCCGGGCCGAGCGCGGAGAGGAAGGCGTAGGCGCCGATGTAGCTGGGGATCACCAGCGGCAGCGCCCCCGCGACGGTCCAGAGGCGGCGACCGGGGAGGTCGGTCCGCACGGTGAGCCAGGCGAGGGGGACGGCGATCGCGATCGCCGCCGTGGTAACTGCCAGGGTCAGCGCCAGGCTGCGCAGGACCAGCTCGGCGGTGCGGGCGCGCCAGAGCGTGTCCAGGGCCTCGCCACCGGCGTCGACCGTGACGATCAGCAGGTAGGCCAACGGCAGCGCCGCCGCGGCGCCGAGCACCGCGCCGGCCACAAGCAGAAACAGGGGCGGCCTGGCGCCCGGCGCCCGGCCGCCCCTCGCCGGCCACGGGAGGTGTCGCGTTCCCGCGTCTATAGGACTCCCGCTTCCTGGATCAGTTTGAGCGTGCCCTGCAAATCGTCGAGGTTGGAGAGATCGATCTGCGGATGTTCGATCCGGCTCAACGGAACCAACGCTGGATCCGCCTGGATGCCCTCGACCAACGGGTACTCCTTGATCTCGTCAGTCCAGTAGCGCTGGGAGCGTGGCGAGAGCAGGAAGTCGACGAATTCGCTCGCCTCCTCCTGCCGGTCCGAGCCGGCGAGGATCCCGGCGCCGGCCACGTTGATCAGGGCGCCGACGTCCCCGCCCGGGGGGAAGTAAACCCTCACCGGGTAATCACTCCCCTCCTCGGCCTGAGCCTGGGCTACGTAGTAGTGGTTGATCAGCCCCACATCGATTTCGCCGGCGGCGATCGCATCGCGGGTAGACGAGTTGTCGGGGAAGGACTCCGTGTCGTTCGCATCCATCTCTTCGAGCCACCTGCGGGCGGCCTCGTCACCCTCGGTCAGCCGCAGAGCCGTCACGAAGGCCTGGAAGGAGGCGTTGGTCGGCGCCCACCCGACCCGGCCCTTCCACTCGGGATCGGGGAGGTCGAGCACCGAGTCCGGCAGGTCCGCCTCGGAGAGCTCGCGACTGTCGTAGGCGATCACCCGTGCCCGGCCGGAGACCCCGATCCATGAGCCGCTGTCCGAGCGGAAGCGCGGGTCGACGCTCCTGACGATCTCATCGTCCAGCTCGTTGAACCGGTCCTCGTCCTCGAGCGCGCCGAGGGCTCCGGCGTCCTGCGAGAAGAAGACGTCGGCGGGCGTATTGTCGCCCTCCTCGAGGATGGTCGCCGCCAGCTCCGCCGAGTCGCCGTAGCGGACCTCGAGCTCGTTGCCGGTCTCGTCTTCGTAGATCTCGAAAAGCCGCTCCGCGTACTCCTCCTCGCGACCCGAGTAGATGGTGAGCGGTCCCCCGCCATCGTCACCGCAGCCGCCCGCTCCGAGCATCAAGCCGAGCAGAGCGACCGCGCCGCACAACCCCCTTGCCTTCAATGAAGCCTCCTTCGAGTTAGGGATACCTAATCAACGGCGCATTAGGCTACCCTAATTCCGACAACGATGCTCGGAAACGTCGGGCTGCCTGGATGCCCGGCAGGCGAAGGTTCGCCGGCGCCTTTCCGAGGGCCCCGGTCTGGAGGCACCCTGTCCCTCTCCTAGAATCGTGGTCATGCGAGTGCTGCTGACCAACGACGATGGTATTTCAGCGCCCGGGCTCCAGGCGGCTCGCCGTGCCCTGCGTGAGCTCGAGGGAATCGAGGTGGACGTCATCGCACCGGATTCCAACCGGAGCGCCTCGGCACGCGGCATCACCACCCGCTCGCCGCTCAGCGTCGAGGAGGTGGAGTTCGGCGATGGAGATCGCGGTTTCGCGACCGGCGGCACGCCGGTCGACTGCGTTCGCTTCGCGGAGCTCGGCCTGCTCGGTGGCAGGCCGGACCTGATCGTCTCGGGGATCAACCACGGCTCCAACCTCGGCGACGACATCACCTACTCGGGCACCGTTGCGGCGGCGCTGGAGGGAGTCGTTCTCGGCATCCCTGCGGTCGCCGTCTCGCAGCAGTCGTCCGGGGGCGGCATGGGCTACGTCAGCGGCCGCTTCGACTTCGACGTGGCGGCCGGCTTCACCGCGCAGCTGGTCAAGCGCATCGGGCTCGAGTCGACGCCCGCGGAGACGCTGATCAACGTC
>DASUUD010000251.1:0-5773 GCA_036374255.1 Solirubrobacterales bacterium
GGGGCCGGCGCGCAGGATGATGTTGGGTGGAGTGCGAGCCGAGAGCCAGACCTTCGCCGCACCCCCCTCCGCCAGGTCGTTGGCGATCTCCATGCCGGAACAGCCGGGGCCAACCACAAGCGTCCGCTTGCCGACGAAGGGCTCCGGGTTGCGGTACTCGGCGGAGTGCAGGAGCTGTCCTTCAAAGCTGTCCCGCCCCTCCCATGCGGGGATCAGGGGGACTTTCTCGTAGCCCGTGCAGACGACCACCTGTACGCCCCTGACCTCACCGGCCGGAGTGTCCGCGACCCACTCGCCGCCATCCCGATCGATCCGTTCCACCGACGTTCCCAGCATCAGATCGAGTCCCTCCTCGCGGGCGTGCCGGTCTATGTGCTCGATCAGTTCATCCCGGCTGACGAACATCGGCGTGCCCTTCGGGAAGGGTCTGTCCGGCAGGTGAGACAAAGGCCTGGCGGTATTGAGGCGCAGCCGGTCATAGCGACTGCGCCACGAGGACGCGACCTGCTGCGCCCTGTCCACGACCAGCGCCCGCAAGCCGATGTCCTTCAGTGCCAGAGCGGATGAGATCCCCGACGGCCCGGCTCCGACAACGATGACGTCGCGCTCCGCCATAGGCTGAACATGATGCCGAATCCACTGCTCGCAGTCGATGCGCCCTCGATGCTCTTTCGTGCCTACTACGCGCTGCCGAAATCGATCAAGGGCCCCGGCGGCACCTCGGTCAACGCGTTGCTCGGCGCCGCCAACCTGATCGTCCGCGAGGTCGAAGCGCACCGGCCGAGAGCAGTGGTCCTCTGCTTCGGTCCCGATGCCGCCTCCTACCGCACAGAGCTGTTCCCGGCCTACCACGCCGACCGCGAGGAGATCCCCGACGAGCTCACGCCGCAGTGGGCCGACAGCCGCGACTTCTTCGAGGCCTTCGGCTGGACCGTCGCCACGAGCAAGTTGCTGGAGGCGGACGACCTGCTCGCAACCTACGCCCGCCGCGAGGCCGAGGCCGGCGGCCGGGCGCTGCTCCTCACCGGGGACCGCGACATGTTCCAGTGCGCGGAAGAGGGGGTCACGGTGCTCTACGTCAGCACCGGCGGCAAGCGGGGGGCCGAGGAGGTGACCGCGGACGGCGTGAGGGAGCGCTACGGAGTGTCGCCCGAGCAGGTGCCCGACTTCATCGCCCTGCGCGGTGACCCCTCCGACGGAATTCCCGGGGCGAAGGGAGTCGGCCCGAAGACGGCCGCCGAGCTGCTGCGGCGCCACGGGTCGCTGGAGGGGGTCCTGGAGAGCGCGATCCGCGAGCCTCGGCCGAGGTTGCGGGAAGCCCTGCTCGACTCCCGCGAGGAGCTGCTCGCCTTCAAGGACATCGCGACGCTGCGTGACGCCGGCGTCGAGCGCCCTCCCGATCGCCCGACCGACTGGTCGGGCGCCGCGGCCGCTGCGCGCGAGCGCGGGATGAACCGGCTCGCTGAACGTTTGGAGGGCGCGACGCAACTAACCTAGCCCAGGTGTACCGCTGGCAAGAGCACACCTCCGAGGTCGAGCTGTGGATCGAGGACGAGACCGCCGAGGCGGTGCTCGTCGAAGCGGCGATCGCCCTGGGCGACCTGCTCGGCGAGCACGCGGGCGGCGAGCCGGTCAGCCACGCGGTCAGCGCCCGGGCCGACGACCTTCCCGCCCTGCTCGTCGAGTGGCTCGGCGAGCTTGTCTTCCTGGCGGAGAGCGACGGCTTCGTCCCCGAGCGGGTGACCGAGATCAGCCTGGCCGACAGCAGCGTCCGGGCCACGGTGGCCGGCCAGCGCGCCGAGCCGCAATCGCTCGTCAAGGGCGTCACCTACCACCGGCTCGAGATGGCCCAGACCGAGGGCGGCACCTGGCAGGCCCGCGTGGTGCTCGACGTCTGAGTCAGACGACTCTCAGCCCTTGACGACTCCGAGCGGGCGGAGCTGGGCGACAGGGGAGGCGAGGCCGGCCCGCTCGACGACCGAGACCACGCGCTCGACGTCCTTGTAGGCGAAGGGCGCCTCCTCGGCAAGGCCGCGCTGCGATGGACAGCGGACCACGATCCCCCTCCCTTCCAGCTCCCGGCGCAGCTCGGCGCCCCTGATCTTCTTGCGCGCACCGGTCCGGCTCATTCGTCTCCCGGCCCCATGGCAAGCGGAGCCGAAGGACCGCTTCAGCGAGCCCGGCATTCCGCTCAGCACGAAGCTGCTCGTCCCCATGCTTCCGGGAATGAACACCGGCTGGCCCACCTCCCGGTAGGCGGCCGGGATCTCAGCCGACCCGGCGGGGAAGGCCCGCGTCGCCCCCTTGCGGTGCACGCACAGCTCGCGCCCTCCGTAGGTCTCCAGCTTGGCGACGTTGTGGGCGACGTCGTAGATCTGCCGCGTGTCGCGCGCGGCCTTCGGCCCGAAGACATCGCGCACCGCCTCTCGAACCCGGTGGGCGATCGCCTGCCGGTTGGACCAGGCGAAGTTGGCGGCGCAGGCCATCGCCGCCATGTATTCCCGGCCCTCCGGCGAGAAGAGCGGCGTGCAGGCCAGCTCGCGGTCGGGCAGGGTGATCCCGTAGCGGGAGATCGCCGCGTCCATCTTGCGCACGTAGTCGGTGCAGATCTGATGTCCGAAACCCCGCGAGCCCGAGTGGATCAGAACCGTGACCTGGCCGGCTCGCAGGCCGAAGGTCGCGGCCGCTTCCTCGTCGATCAACCGCTTCACGGCCTGTACCTCGACGAAATGATTGCCGGCGCCCATCGTGCCGAGCTGACCCGCGCCGCGCTCGTGTGCCCGAGCTGACACAGCCCGGGGATCCGCACCGGGCAGGCGACCGCCCGACTCGCTGTGCTCGAGGTCGTCTTCGGTCCCCACCCCGTGCCGATTCACCATTGCCTGCGCCCCCTCGACCAGCACCTGGTCCAGTTCGGCGCTCGTCAGCCTCAATGCGCCGTGACGCCCTGGCCCCGCCGGCACACTTCGCGAGATCTGATGGACAAGGTCGACGCGACGGTCTCCGAGCTCGGCCTCGATCAGCGGCAGGGCGAGGAGCCGCACCCCGCAGTTGATGTCGTATCCGACCCCGCCCGGGGAGACAACGCCGTCCTCTCCCGCGGTGGCCGCGACGCCGCCCACTGGGAAGCCGTACCCCTGGTGGACGTCGGGCATGGCCAGCGCCGCGCCGACGATGCCCGGCAGGGTTGCCACGTTCTGGAGCTGTTCCAGCGAGCGATCCTCGCGGATCGCGTCGAGGATCTCCTCGTCTGCGAAGACGCGGGCCGGCACCCGCATGTCGGCGCGGGCCGAGGCGGGGATCTCCCAGACAGCCTCGTCGATCCGCCGCAGCTGGATATCCGTTGCCGTCGCGATGCATCGATAATCCCACCTATCGCTCAATCCCGAGCCAGGATGTAGCCTGATCACGTGCGAGCGGACGCGCAGCTTCCCTGGCGAGGGCCGGGGCAGGGGCGCCCCGACCTGCCGATTCCACCCGGCAAGATGCCGCTTTGGCGGGACGGGAGCCTCCGCAAGCGCTGGCGCTACGTCGCCGCCTTCGACGAGGAGATGATCCTCTGTGCCGCGCGCGCGCAGGTGGGCCCGTTCGCGCAGTCCTTCTGGGTCGCCTGGGACCGTCGCCGCGGCCACCGTTTCGGCAACACAATCCTCCGTCGAAGCGATCGCGAGGTGAAGTTGAGCGGCCCGAGGATCGGGATCGAGGCCCGCGACCTGAGAGCGAGCCTCGTGCTCGGGGAGAGCACTCCCGTCGAATCGATCTGCCCGAGTGGCACCGGTTGGGGGTGGACTCGCAAGCGGGTGGGAATGCCCGTCAACGGGCTGGTGAAAGTCGGCGTCCGGGAGTGGCCGATCCACGGCCAGGGGGTCGACGACGAATCGGCCGGATATCACCAACGGCACACCAGCTGGCTCTGGTCGGCCGGGGTCGGGCGGGCCGAGGACGGCCGCGCCCTGGCCTGGAATCTCGTCGAGGGGATCAACGACCCCCCGCAGAACAGCGAGCGGGCGATCTGGGTCGAGGACGAGCCCTCCGAGCCCGCTCCGGTCTCGTTCGACGGCCTGGACGCGATCGAGTTCGCCGATGGCGGGCTACTGCGGTTCGACGAGGAGTGCGAGCGCGCTCGCAGCGACAACCTGCTCGTCCTGCGCTCCCGCTACCGCCTCCGCTTCGGCACCTACTCCGGCTCGCTCAACGGCATCGTGCTTGACCAAGGGCTCGGCGTGATGGAGGAGCACCGGGCGGTCTGGTAGCGCCGGCCCCCGACGCTCGCCGCTCAGCGCCTGCGCTTGCGGATGACGCGGAAGGTGCGCTTGGCGGGGCTCGGGTCACGGACCCCGCCCAGCACCGCGCGGACCGAGAAGCGGTACTTCCCCGGCTTCAGGCGGTATCTCTTCGGCGATTTGCAGCCTTTGAAGCGCGGTTTGGGCGCCCGCCTGCCCTTCTTCCGCTTCTTCAGCCTCTGAAGGGCGCATTCGAATCTCGCCCCTCTGCTCGGCGATCGGAACACGAACCGAACCCTGGCCCGCTTGCGCTTCGTCCGCACCCGCTTCTTCGGGCCCTTGACGATACGGGTGTTGGGCCGCAAAACCGGCCCAAGGGGCCCGGAGATCGGTGCCGCGGCTGCCGGGAGTTCAACGCCGCTGACGCGGGCGACTTTCTCGGGCACTTCGGCTGCTTCGAAATCTTCCATCGTCACCCAGAGGGTGTTCCCCGGGCCGGCCGCGATCTGCCTCAGCCCGAGCTGTGCATCGAACCCGGTGAGCGTCGTCGTCTGGTTGTCCGGCGTCAGTCGCGTGAGGGTACGGTTGGCGGTCTGGGCGATCCAGAAAGCGCCGTCGGCACCGAAGGCGACGCCAAACGGATCGCCCGGCACCTGCGTGATCTGTGCCTCGTTGGGCGGGGTGATCAGGCCAACGGCCTCGGGTTCTGCGAGCGGGTCCGTGAAGGCGATCTGGCCGCCGGGACTGCCGGCGACTCCCTGCGTGCTCTGTTCGCCGGGGGTTTCGTAGTCTTTCTGCGCTCCCGCCGTTGTGAAGGTGGCGATCCGATTGTTGTCGGCGACGACCAGCAGTTCGCCGGCGACATCGATGTCTTTGGGTGAGAGGCCCGCAACCGGGATGACTTCTTTGTTCACCGCCGGTTCATTCGTCGGGATCTTGACGAGGTTGTTGTCTGTGGCAACCCAGAGATTCCCGTCGGGCCCGGTGACGATCGCATGATTGCCGACGACCTCGATGATTTCAATCGGGTCTTTGGTTCCCAGCGGATCCGCGGCCGAGAACCTGGTCACGCCTCCGTTATGTGTGATCCAGAGCAGATTGTCGGGCCCTGTGGTGATCCCAAGGGGGTTGGAGACTTCGAAGGCGAATTCCGTGACTTCTCCGCTGGGCGTGATCTTCGCGACGGTGTTGGATGGACCCTCGACGGTCATCCACACGTTTCCGTCAGGCCCCGCGGCGATCTTGTTGTTCGAGTCGACGCCACCGGGAATGGTGAATTCCCCGTTCACGAACGGTGCCGCCGCGGCCGGAGCCGCGACGAGTGCCGCGACGAGCAGCCCGAGGGCCGCCGCGCGGTTGAGGAGGCGAGGGGACATGGCGGCCCAGTGTAGGGACCGGCACTCCCCGCCACAACCCCTTCCGAGGTGATCGCGGTCACACTCGACGAATCGCCCAAACGGCGGCGTCAGCCGGCGCCGAGTTGTCGAAGCACCGTCAGGGCGGCGTTGTAGCCGGCCATCCCGTGGGCGCCGCCACCCGGCGGGGTCGCG
>DASUUD010000252.1:0-2548 GCA_036374255.1 Solirubrobacterales bacterium
CGCCCTCCTTGGTGCCGGGCTTCTCGAACTTGGTCATCCCGACCCCGATCACGAACGTGCGGTTGCTCAAGTGTCTGCTCCTGTGGTCTCCCGCCCCCACGGCGAGTTTGGCTGGCTGGCCAGACTGTACCGTTTCGGGGAGCTGGAGCGGCTTTCCGAGCGCTCAGCCGACGTGACCGGCGGGCATCCGGTCGTCGTGGCCGCCGCATTCGTCGGGCTGCCAGCCGGGGACCGTGTTGCCCTCCGGCGGGATCGGGTGCTCCTTGAGGATGCGGGCGAGGTGGGTGACGTTGTGGGCCATCCACTTGGCCGTCTTCTGCGTGTAGGGGTGGTCCCTGCCGCCCGCCTCGATGAAGGACGGTCCCGGGCCGGCGTCTCCGACCCAGTAGGTGTCGGCGTTGGGCGGGATCGCGCAGCCGAGGTGGGTGAGGTTGAAGAGGGTCGTCTCGGCGGCGGCATGGGCGCCGTCCTCGTTGCCTGTCACGACCACCCCGCCCACCGTGTTGTAGAGGGGGTATTGGCCGACTTCGTTGGTGGTGTTGTAGGTGCCGTCGAGGCGCTCGATCACCATCTGGCAGACGCTGTTGCGCACGCCGAACCAGATCGAGGTGCCGATGATCAGGATGTCGGCGGCCAGCACCTTCTCGAGGATCTGAGGCCACTCGTCCCCCTCCCCCATGTCGGAGACGACTCCGAAGGGGATCCTGTGGTCGACCGGCCGCAGCGTCTCGTGCGTGACGCCCAGCTCGTCGAAGTGGCCGGTGACGATGTCGATCAGGCCCTGGGTGTTGGAGGGCTCGGGCGACTTCTTCAGGGTGCAGTTGAGGAACAGCGCGTTGATTTCCATGCGCGGCAGTCTCTCCCCCGCCCGGCCGCATTGCAAGACACGGCGCCGAGTACCCTGGGGGTGCTGTGTTCTTCGCCGAGGTAAGCACCGATCCCGCCGCGGGCGTGGGGATCTTCGCCGCTCTGGCAGCGGGGGTCGTCTCCTTCCTCTCCCCCTGCGTGCTGCCGCTGGTTCCCGGCTACCTCTCCGCTGTGAGCGGAGTCTCGGCAGGGGAGCTGGAGAGCGCCGGCTGGCGCCGTGTGCTCGCTCCCAGCCTGCTCTTCGTGGCCAGCTTCTCGACGATCTTCATCGTGCTCGGCCTGACCGCGACCGGCCTCGGCTCGACGCTGCAGGACAACGAGGAGCTGCTGACCAAGGTCGCCGCGGCGCTGATCATCGGGATGGGCGTCGTCTTCGTCGCGGCGCTGTTCGTCCCAATGCTGAACCGCGAGTGGCACGTCGACGCGTTGCTGGAGCGGGCGGGTAAGGGCGGCCCGCTGGTCGCAGGCGCCGCCTTTGCGATCGCCTGGACCCCCTGCATCGGACCCACCCTCGGCGCGATCCTCACCGCCGCCTCGTTGACCGACTCCGCAGGCCGCGGCGCCTTCCTCCTCGCCGTCTACTCGGCAGGCCTGGCGATCCCCTTCCTGCTCACCGCGGTCGCCTTCTCCCGCATGACCACCGCCTTCGCCGTCGTCAAGCGCCACTACGCGGCGATCGTCGCCGCCGGCGGCGCGATCCTGATCGCCATGGGCGTGCTGATCTGGACCGGCGAGCTGACCCAGCTCAACGTCGAGGCCCAGCGGGTCCTCAGCGAACTCGGGCTCGACTTCTGGAACGCGGTCTGAGAAGCGGTGCAGGGGTGCGCTGAGCGGGCCTAACGTCGCTTGACCAGCCGGAAAGCCCTCGACCTGGTGACTGCCGCGCCACCCTGCGGTTGCAGGCGGGCCTTCACCCGGACCTTCGCCGAGCCCTTCCGGTTCAAGATGCGCCGTGCCTTGCCCTTAGCCCGGATCGCGACGCGCAGTCGGCGGGGCGCCTTTGGTTTGCGGACCGCTCGCACCAACTTGCGCCCGAAGATCCTGAGCGTGCCAGGCTCGGAGACTCTGATCGGCAAGATTGCCGTGCCCCGGGCCCTCCTTCGCCTCAGCTTGCCGAACTGGATCCGCGGCCTGGCGACGTTCAGCGTCGCAACCTGGGAGACGCTGCCGCCTGACGGGATAGTCGCGGTCAGCGTCACCTGGTAGGCACCGTCCTTTGCCTGCCGGGGGATGGAGACGGAGACCGTGCGGGAGCTTTGCCCGCTCGCCGTCGGGGCGAAGGTGGATTCGGTCACGGTCGTAGAGGCGTCCGGCAGAGTCGTGGCGGCACTGAGCGCGAAGCTCGGCGGCGGTGAGGCGGAGGTGGCGAAGTCGAGCGGGAACTCGACCGACGCGCGGCCCCCGGTCAGGGCCCGCACGGCGGCCGGCGCCCCGATCCGCAGATCCGAGGTCCCGATCTCCGCCTCTTCGTAGCCGCCGCACCAGCTCAATCTTTCCGGGCTTTCCCCTTCGTGGCAGTGGTACGGGCGGCTTGCCGGGTATTCCTCGTTGACGCCCCGCACGCCGGCGACGACGGCCGCCTGAAAGGGGCCCCCAAAGGGGCCGGTCTCCGGCAGGCCGAGCTCGACAGCGACGGTCCATTCGAGGTCCTCGCCTGGTTGTGCGTTTCGAACCTCGGAGA
>DASUUD010000253.1:0-23885 GCA_036374255.1 Solirubrobacterales bacterium
ATCGCCGTCTCGTTTCCAGTGGAAGTCCCGCAGGCGATCTTGCCACCCATCGACGGCGTGTCCGGCATCGGTACTAACGGCAACAACGGGCAACCGAGCGCCGTTGTCGCGGAAGCGGTCAACGACCCATTCGAGCTGCCCGCATGCACCGGGAGCGTTATCAACACGACGGCACCCCCCGGCCATCTGTGCGTGTACGTGCGCAGCACCAATCTCGTCAACGTGGCGCCTGAAAGCCTTGACATCTCCGGCGGGGTCGGGCTCGGCTCGGATGGCGGGGACAGCCTGAGGCTTGGTTTCTTGGTGGTGGCCGAGACCCAGGCAGCTGGCGCAATTCGGGCGCGGGGAACCTGGGCCTACACGGCGCCCTGACCACGCCCCGAACTGCCAGTTGCCCGGGCGGCGGCTAGAGACCAATCACACCCGCCACAGTCGCCTGGCCCCCTCGGCTGTCCGGCGGGCGACCGCCAGACTTTTGTCCACCGACCGGCTTAACGAGTTGTCGACCCTAACCCGCTCTCATCATGAAAGGGGTGTAGATCGGAGGCAGGTAGCGAAACGACGGTGCCAGACGGCTCAGGATCCGCTTCCTGAGTCATCTACGGACCATTTGAACTCATCCTTGAAGTCCTCAAAACACCTGTCGCAGATCCATTCGTCTACCTCGGGATCGGCGGTGACATAGCCCTCGGTGAGGATCGAAGGATCCCTGGGCTGCCGTTCAGCCATCCTCGCCGCTTCTTCGAACCTAGCCCCGCAAAACTCGCAGTGGTCGTGATCCCATGGATGCGGGGGATCGATCTCTTCCCAGTCATCCACCGAACCGAAGATGCCGTCCGAGGGAGGCGATGCGCTGAACCCCTGGAGCACTACTTCGCGCGATGGCGACCGCCAGCCTCGCAGACCCTCCTGACTCGGAGGCGTGTATGACCGCCGTTCAAGAGCAACTCCCATGAGGTCCTTCTCTTGCCCCATGCGTCGCCAATCGTCTGGATTCGCCGGCACGGAGTAGAGGATTGCAGGCTGCCGGTCGGCAAGCTGGCGCCCGTCGGACCTTGGTCAACCGACCGGTTTAACCGGCTTGCGACGTTGCCGCGGCTGCGGATCACCACCCGGGTTGAGTATTGAGGGGACGGACTTGAGCCGGCCCGCCGCCTGGGCGAGCCGGCTCGTGGGGGGCTCAGTCGCGCTCGAGGAGATGGACCTCGAAGGAATCAAGGTCGACGCCACCACGCTGCATGGCGCCTTTCAGCTCCTCGTTGGCAAGAAAGGCGCGGGCGGCTTCGGGGGACTCGAAATCGTGGGTGACCGCGACGACGTTGTCGCCGTTGCTCGGCCTGAGCACCTGGGCGTCGATCACGCCGCCCCGCTCACGGAGCTCATTGACGGAGTCGTAGGTCGTGCGCCAGGCGTCGTAGTCGTCGACGCGGTGCAGGATCAGCGCAGTGGTAGCCATGCGGGCCTCCTCTGTAGGTCGAAGTGTCTCTGCTAGAGTATTTGCTACCGGCAGCAACTACTTATTACCACATGGAAGTAACTTCGTCAAACAAGCATTCCGGTCCGGTCGAGCCAGCTGAGCCGGATCCCTTCGATGAGCAGGAGTTCCGCGCCTGGCGCGGTTTCATGCGTGCTCACCGCACCGTGACGGATGAGCTCGCCCGTCGGCTCGAGCGGGTGCACGACCTGCCGCTGATCCAGTACGGCGTTCTGATCACCTTGGTCACCGTCCCCGGGCGGCGGATGCGAATGAGCGACCTCGCCGAGCGGGTGCTGGTCAGCCCGAGCGGCATGACGCGGGCGGTCACCCGACTGCAAGAGGGGGGCTTTGTCGAGCGCGAGCGGGATCCTGATGATCTGCGCAGCTTCATCGTCTCGATGACGCCCGCCGGCCTCCGCACGCTGCGGGAGGCGCAGGTCACCCACCACGCCTGCGTCCGCGAGCTGCTCTTCGGCGGCCTCGAGGGCGACGACCTCGAGCGCCTGGCGGCCATCTTCGATCGCGCCCTACCCGGTGTGCTCGACGCGTCTGTCTGGCCGGTTCCGCCCGAGAACCGCTCGCAGCCGCCATGACGCGAAGCTTCGTGACGGGGCAGGGAACGGTACAGGAGCTCAATGCGCGCTGAGGCGGCAAGCTTGGTGTCGGCGGAGCCTTTGTCAATCTGAATCCAGCGGGGTGACGCGGAACACGGGATGCTCGGGGGCGATCCGACGCAACTCCTCCTCGGGTGAGTCTGCTCCGACGCCGTCGAAGAATTTGCCGACCTCCCATCCCCATCTCTTCAGGTAGGCGCGCAGCAGCGGTGGCTTCTCCTCGTCGATCAGCTCCACTGCGGTGAAATCCTCGGCCCCGCGGCCTGCCGCGAGGCGGCCCCGCCCGCTGGCGCGCAGGTTCCGCACCCATTGCGTGTTTCCCCTCGGCGCCACCAGGTACATGCCGCCGTCGTGGGTGAGCAGGTGGACCGGGGTGCGCCGCCACTCGCCGCTGCTGCGCCCCCTCACTTCCAGCACCCGCGAGCCGGCGACGTCGATGCCGATCCGGGTCAGCAGCGCGACGAATCGGTCCAGGATGTTCTTCGTGAACCAGCCGGGCTTCTCGTATCTGGCCTCCATCTGCTGGGATCAGTCTGGCAGCGTTAGCCTGTCGCCATGCTCGATCACATGGGAATCGAGGTCAGCGATTTCGCCCGCAGCAAGGAGTTCTACGAACGGGCGCTGGAGCCCCTCGGCATCAGGCTCCTGATGGAACCCGTGGAGGGCGCCGCCGCGGGGTTCGGGAAGGACACCGCGCACGGGCCGAGCCCGTTTTTCTGGATCGGCGCCCGGGGCCGGCCGGCGGTGAGCGGCGCCCACGTCGCCTTCGGCGTCCGCTCCACCGAGCAGGTGGACGACTTTCACGCCGCGGCCCTCGCAGCAGGCGGCACCGACAACGGTGCCCCCGGCCCGCGGCCGATCTACCACCCCGGCTACTACGGCGCCTTCGTCCTCGACCCCGACGGCAACAACATCGAGGCCGTCTGCCACCGCGCCTCTCAGGGCTGAGGGTCGAGCGGCCGGTAGCCGCCTCCGTGGAAGACGAGCGGGTTGCCGTCGTTCGTCTCCAGATCGGTCACCTTGCCCGTGACGATCACGTGGTCGCCGCCCGCGATCACGTCGCGCAGGTCGCAGGCGACGAAAAGCAGGGCGTCGCCGATCGCGGGGATGCCGTTGCGATCCGTCCAGGGGATGCCGTCCCACTTGTCGGGGACGGGCGCCTTTGTCGCGAAGGAGCGGGCAACCTCCTCCTGCCCGGCGTGCAGGATGCTGATCCCGAAGCGATTCGCCGCCTGCACGGCGAGCAGGGTGCGGGAGCCGCGGTCCAGGCAGGCGAGCATCAGCATCGGCTCGATCGAGAGCGAGCTGACCGCGTTGGCGGTCGCCCCCGCGGGGCCCTCGGGCCCGCTCGCCGTGACCACGGTCACCCCGGTTGGGAGCACGCCCATCGCGGCTCGGAAGCGGGCTGGATCGGGAGGCGGCATGGTCAGGGAGCGGGATCGCCTCCAGACAATATGATGCGCGCCGCGTGCGCCCCGCTCTGCTCACAGCCTCCGCACTGATCGCCGCCCTCGGGCTGGCCGCCTGCGGCTGGGGCAAGGAAGGCCTCGCGGTATCGGAGGGCGACCGCGAATACAACGGCGCGGTGCTCTTCGCGCAGCGATGCTCCGGCTGCCACACCCTGAGCGCCGCCGGCGCGCAGGGGACGGGGAACCGCAGCGTTCGCACGCAGGGGCCGAACCTCGATGGGCGAACCGAGACCTATGAGGATGCTCTGTTCGCGATCCAGAACGGTGGTTTCTCAGGCGCGATCATGCCCCAGAACATCGTCGTCGGCGAGGAGGCCGAGGCGGTGGCGCGCTTCGTCGCCGAGTACTCCGGCACCGAGGCCGAAGAAGCGCCACGACCCGGCGACTCGCCCTAACCCGGCGTTCCGATGCTCGACCTGAAGCTGATCCGCTCAGAGCCAGAGCGGGTCAAGGAGGCGCTGGCGCGCCGGGGGGCGGCCGAGGGGGTCGACGAGCTGCTCGCGCTCGACAGCCGGCGCCGCGAGCTGTTGCCGGAGATCGAGGGTGCCCAGGCGGAGCGCAAGGCGCTCTCCAAGCAGATCGGCGAAGCGAAACAGAGGGGCGAGGAGGCCGAGGAACTGATGAAGACGGTCCAGGGCCTGAAGGAGAGGATCGAGGCCGGCAGGACGGAGCTGGAGAAGGTCGAGGCCGATCTCGAGCGGGTCGCCGTCGCCCTCCCGAACCTACCCGACCCCGAGGCCCCCGACGGGATGACCGAGGAGGACGCGGTCGTGCTGCGGGAGGAGGGGGAGAGGCCGAGCTTCGATTTCGAGCCGCGCGACCACCTCGAGATCGGAATCGATCTCGGGCTGATCGACATGGAGTCCGCGGCGGAGGTCTCCGGCTCCCGCTTCGCCTATCTGAAGGGCGACCTCGTCCTGCTGGAGCTGGCGCTGGTGCGCTTCGCGATCGACATCGTCCGCGGGGAGGGCCACGAGCCGGTCATCCCGCCGGTGCTGGTCCGCGAGGAGGCCCTCTACGGGACCGGATTCCTACCCGGCGACCGCGACCAGATCTACGAGATCCCGAGGGACGAGCTGTTCCTCGTCGGCACCTCCGAGGTCTCGCTCGCCTCCCTGCACGCCGACCAGATCCTCGAACGCGACCGGCTGCCTCTGCGCTACGTCGGCTTCTCAACCTGCTTCCGCCGCGAGGCCGGCGCCGCCGGGCGAGACACCCGCGGCATCTTCCGCGTCCACCAGTTCGACAAGGTCGAGATGTTCTCGTTCGTCGAGCCGGAGGAATCCCCCGCGGAGCACGAGCGCCTGCTTGCGATCCAGGAGCGGATCCTCGCCGAACTGGAGATTCCCTACCGGGTCGTGAGCGTCGCTGCCGGCGACCTCGGGGCCCCCGCGGCGAAGAAGTACGACTGCGAGGGCTGGATTCCGAGCCAGGATCGCTACCGCGAGCTGACCTCCTGCTCGAACACGACCGACTTTCAGGCTCGCCGGCTCGGGTGTAGGTATCGGGCCGCCGACGGCGAATCACCACAGGCAGTGCACACCTTGAACGGAACCGCATTGGCAGTGGGGCGCACAATCATCGCCCTGATCGAGAACCGTCAGCAGCGGGACGGCAGTTTCACCATACCCAGTAATCTGCATGCATACGGCGCGCCTGAGAGGATCGCCAAATCGTGAACTGGGAACGAGCAAGCGTGCACACCCGGCTCGGCTCGCCGCAG
This sequence comes from Solirubrobacterales bacterium, assembly GCA_036374255.1. Taxonomy (GTDB): domain Bacteria; phylum Actinomycetota; class Thermoleophilia; order Solirubrobacterales; family 70-9; genus VRUE01. The sequence goes on from DASUUD010000253.1 coordinate 5,284, forward strand.
ACCATCGAGGAGCGGTCACGATGAGCAGCACCGTCCGTGAGGCCAAACGGGTGGTCCTCTGCGACGACCACGAGATCGTCCGCGAGGCGATCAAGGCGCGCATGGCAAACTCGAGCACGCTGAGCATCGTCGGCGAGGCCGCGAACGGGCGGGACGTGGTCGAGGTCGTCAAGGAGCTCGAGCCCGACGTCCTGATCATCGACGTCGAGCTGCCCAAACGCGACGGGATCGAGGCGACGAAGGAAGTCCTCAAAGTCCGGCCGCGCACCAAAGTGATCATCTTCACCGCCCACGCCCAGCCCGATCTGCTCGCGCTCGCGCTGAGGGCCGGCGCCTCGGGCTACGTGCTCAAGTCCGCCCCCGCCGAGGACATCGCCAGGGCGGTGAAAGCGGTGACGACGGGTGGCACCTTCCTGGGCGGCGACTTCGCGGGCGGCAAGCCCTCGGAGGTGGAGAAACTGCTCGACCTCTCGCCCCGCGAGAGGCAGATCCTCGAGCTGCTCGCCGAGGGCCTGCGGGTGAAAGAGATCGCGGAGCGCCTCGGCCTCAGCCCGGCGACCGTGCACACCCACGTGCGGAACGCGATCGCCAAGCTGGAGGTCGACACGCGCACCGAGGCGGTCGCCCTCGCCGTCCGCTTCAGCTACCTCGGAGCCGGCGGGGGGGTTGGGTAGGAGGTCGCTGGCCTACTCGCGCTCGAGGTTGAGGGCGCAGCCGTTGATGCAGTAGCGCTGGCCGCCCCGCTCCGGCGGACCGTCCTCGAAGACGTGGCCGAGGTGCGCGTCGCAGTGTTTGCAGACGACCTCGGTGCGCCGCATCAGCAGAGTCTCGTCGGGCCGCAGTTCGACGTGCTCGAGGTTGACCGGCTCGGTGAAGCTCGGCCAGCCGGTGCCGGAGTCGAACTTGGTGTCCGAGGAGAAGAGCTCCGTCCCGCAGCACGCGCAGCGGTAGGTGCCCTCGCTCTTCTCGTCCCAGTAGGGGCCGGTGAAGGCACGCTCGGTGCCCGCCTTGCGAGTCACCTCGTACTGCTCCGGGGTCAGCTGCTCGCGCCATTCCTCGTCGGATTTCTTCAATTTCGCCATGAGCCAAGAATAGAGGGAGCCGGGCCATGCCCGACTCCCTACGATCCCCCGGCCATGCCGGAAGCTTTCTACGAGGCAGCTGATGGTGGCTACGTAGCCACCGAGCTTACGAGGGGCCCATGGGATCCGGGCGCCCAGCACGCCGGCCCACCCTCCGCCCTGCTGGGCCGGGAGATCGAGAGCGTGGAGGGCGGCGAGGGCTTCCAGGTCGCCCGCATCACGCTCGAGATCCTGCGTCCGGTGCCGATCGGGCCGGTCGGGGTGGAGGCTCGGGTGCTGCGGCCGGGGCGCCGCGTGCAGCTGATCGAGGCCTCGCTCTCGGGGGAGGACGGCGAGTTGATGGTCGCGCGCGCCTGGCGGATCCGAACGACGTCGCTCGAGCTGCCTGCCGAGGCGACCGCCGTGCCGCCGCCGCCTCCAGGTCCCGAGCACGGCGCCCAGCCCGACTTCTTCCCGACCGGGCAGGCGGTCGGCTACCACACCGCGATGGAGGGCCGGGCGGTCTGGGGGAACTTCATCGACGCCGGTCCCGCCACCGTCTGGATGCGGATGCGCCACCCCCTGGTCGCAGGGGAGGAGCCTTCGCCGCTTCAGCGCACCCTGATCGTCGCGGATGTCGGCAACGGGATCAGCGCCGTCCTGGACTGGAGGCGCTTCCTCTTCGTCAACGTGGACCTGAGCGTGCATCTGGAGCGGATGCCGGTCGGGGAGTGGGTCTGCATCGACGCCGTGACCCTGCCGCGTGAGCAGGGGATCGGCACGACCGATTCGGTGCTCTCCGACCAGTCGGGCAGGATCGGCCGCGCCGCTCAGTCGCTGCTGATCGCCGAGCGCGAGCTCAGCTAGCCTCGGCGCGGCGGGCCGCGAGGATCGCCTGTCCGCGCGGGGATACGGTGAGCGCGATCGCCGTCGCGCAGACGGCCGCCGCCACCGCCGCCATGAGGAAGGCGCCCTGGTAGCCGCTGAGGGCCGCGGCTAGGCCGGCGAGCGGTGCTCCCAGGCCGACGCCGGCGTCGAAGAATGCGGTGAAGGTGCCGAGCGCCGAGCCGCGGCGCGTGATCGGCACCCGGTCCACCACGATCAGGGAGAGGGACGGGTAGAGCAGGGAGAAGGCCGCCCCCATCGCCAGGGCGCCGGCGAGCGCCACCGCGAGGCTCTCGGCGAGCGCCAGCGTCACCAGCCCGATCGCCTCGACGATCGCGGCGGCGACCGCGACCCGGGCCGGCCCGATCAGATCGGGAAGGTCGCCGCCGAGCAGCCGGGTCAGCACGACGGTCGCCGCGAAGACGCCGAAGACGGTCGCACCGTGCCCGACCTCGCGCGAGTCGAGGTGGAGGACGACGAAGGCTGCGACGGTGGCGTATCCGATCGAGGCCAGGGCGAGAGCCGCGCCGGGACGGATCGCCTCCCGGGCGATCAATGGATGGCTCTCGTCTCGAGGAAGGGGACGGAACGGATCCGGCAGGCGCGCCGCCACCGCGGCGCCCGCCAGCGGCACCGCGCCGGCGAAGATCCAGACCAGCGTGTAGCCGGAGAGCTGCAGGAGCAGCTCCCCGATCAGGGGCCCGACGCTCAGCCCCGTCCAGACGGACAGGCCGTACAGCCCGATCACCCGGCCGCGGCGTTGCGGCGGCGCGATGTCGACGATCCAGGCCGAGCCGGCGGTGAAAACGGTTCCCTCGCCCGCGCCCAGCAGCAGCCTGGCGCCGACCAGCCCGGGGACCCCGAGCGGCAGCATGTAGAGGAAGCCGGAGGCGGCGACGACCAGCGAGCCCAGGAGCACGGCCCGCCTGCGGCCGCGGCGGTCGGCGAAGCGACCCGCCAGCGGGCGCAGCAGGAGGCCCGTGACCGCGAAGGAGCCGATCACGATCCCGACGGCGACGTCGCCCGAGCCGAGCGGGCCGTGGACGTAGCGGGGCAGGACGGGCAGCACCGCGCCAACCGCGACGATCCCGGCGAAGGTGACGGTGAAGATCCCGGCGAAGGCCGCACGGGGGCGCGAGACCGCCGCGGGGGGAGCGCTTCGGGGGGCGATCACCGCACCACCATCGATGCGAGGTCGTCGACGATGTGGTCGGGGCGGGGCGACGCGCTCGCCGCCTCCTTGGCGGAGGTCGCCCCGCTGAGCACGAGGATCGCCCCCAGCCCGGCGCGCCGTGCTCCTTCGATGTCGGAGGAGACGCGGTCTCCGACCATCGCTACGCGATGGGCGTCGCCCAGCCGCTCCCGGGCGACGGCGAACAGGTGGGATTCCGGCTTGCCGCCGATCTCGGCCCTGGCGCCGGATGCCGTCTCGACGGCGGCGAGCACCGCGCCGGTACCCGGCCAGGCGCCGCCCGGCATCGGCATGGTCGGGTCGCGGCTGGTCGCCACCAGCAGCGCCCCGCCCTGCAGCGCCAGCGTTGCGGTGAGCAGCTCCTCGTAGTCGAAGCCGCGGTGGCCCGCGACGAGCACGATGCGCGCCTGGCGGGCGGCCTCGCCCTCGAGAAGCTCGAGGCCGGCGGCCTCCACCGCGTCCCTGAAGGCGGGGGCGCCGATCACGAAGGCGGGGGCACCCGGTCCGGCGCGCTCCGCGGCGAGCCGGGCGGTCGCCTCGCCTGCGGTGACGATCCCGTCGTCCTCGACTGCGACACCCGCCTCGCGCAGGTGCGCCGCGTACTCGGAGGGGGGCTTGCCGGGGTTGTTGGTGACGAACACCGTGGCCTTGCCGGCATCCGCAAGCGCGGCAAGCGCCTCGACTGCTCCGGGGATCAGCTCGCGCCCGAGCCAGACGACCCCGTCGAGGTCGATCAGAAACCCGTCGAAATCGTCCGCCGGCGCCACCCTCCGGAGGCTAGCCGAGGGCTTTCGATACGGTGGCCGCCATGAGCGGGCCCAACGGGCAGGTCGTCGTTGCCTCGGGCGTCACGCGGCGTTACGGCGAGGGCGAAGCCGCGGTCGACGCGCTCTGTGGGATCAGCACCGGGTTCGAGCGCGGGCGCTTCACGGCGATCATGGGACCGTCCGGCTCCGGCAAGTCGACCTTGATGCACATCCTCGCGGGGCTGGACCGGCCGACCACGGGCACGGTGACGCTCGACGGCGAGGAGATCACCGGGCTCGATGACGCCGCGCTGACCAGGCTGCGCCGCGACAAGCTCGGCTTCGTCTTCCAGTTCTTCAACCTGCTGCCCGTCCTCACGGCCGAGGAGAACCTGGTGCTGCCGCTCTCGATCGCCGGCCGCAGGCCCGATCGGGAGTGGCTCGAGCAGCTGATCCACACGGTGGGCCTCGCGGACCGTCGCACCCACCGTCCCTCCGAGCTCTCCGGCGGCCAGCAGCAGCGGGTCGCCGTCGCCCGCGCCCTCGTCTCCAAGCCGGCGGTCGTGTTCGCCGACGAGCCGACGGGCAACCTCGACTCGAAAGCCAGCGAGGATGTGCTGCGCCTCCTCCGCCAGGCGGTCGACGAGTTCGGCCAGACGGTGATCATGGTGAGCCACGACCCGAGCGCCGCCGCTCACGCGGACCGGCTGATCACCCTGCGGGACGGCGCGATAGTCCACGACGCCGTCCCGGGCTCGGCCGATGATGTGATCGAGTTGATGAAGCAGATCGACTGAGCTTGACCCGGCTGGCCGTCAAGAGCCTCTGGGCGCGCAGGGTCCGCGCCCTGACGACGACGCTGGCCGTGGTGATCGGCGTCGCCTTCGTCGCCGGCACCTACATCCTCACCGACACCACCTTCGCCGCCTTCGACGAAATCTTCTCCGAATCGCTCTCCAAGACCGACGTCGTGATCACCGCCCGCGACGAGGTGGAACAGGAAACGGGGGAGGTGCCGAGCTTCAGCGCCACCCTGCTGCCGAAGGTGAGGCAGGTGCCCGGCGTGAGGATCGCCGCCGGCGCGATCGGAACGCCGGGCGGCTTCTTCGACGCGGAGAACGAGGCGATCGGCACGCCCTTCGCGCCGAAGTTCATCACCTCGGTGCTGCCCCCGGCGCTCGAAGCGCAGACCTACGTCGAGGGTCACCGGCCGCGCAACCGCACCGAGGTCTCGATCGATGAGGGCGCGGCGGAGTCCGCCGACCTCGAACTCGGAGAAACGATCAAGCTTGCCTCGGTCGAGCGGGCCACCCCCTACAGGCTGGTGGGACTCACCCGGCTCGGCGAGGCTACCTTCGGCGGCGCCAGCATCGCCGGCCTGATCCTGCCCGAGGCGCAGCGGATCACCGACAAGAGAGGTGAATTCGACCAGATCTCGATCGCGGCGGACGAGGGCGTCGCCGAGCAGACCCTCCGAGACCGGGTGCAGCGGATCGCGCCCTCCTCGGTCCTGGTCGAGACCGCGGCGGAAAACGCAGCGCGCAACTCCGACCAGATTCGCGACAACCTCGGCTTCCTGCGCATCGCCCTGTTGATCTTCGCCTTCGTCGCCCTCTTCGTCGGCGCCTTCCTGATCTTCAACACCTTCTCGATCACGGTCGCCCAGCGGGTCAGCGAGTTCGGGATGCTGAGAACCCTCGGCGCGGCCCGCCGCCAGATCCTCTCCTCGGTCGTGGTCGAGGCGCTGGCGATCGGCATCCTCGGAGCCGCGATCGGCCTGGCCGGAGGCTACGCCATCGCCCTGGGCCTGAATGGGCTGTTCGTCGCGATCGGGATCGACCTGCCCACGACCGGCCTGGTGACGAAGACGCGGACGATCGTCGTCGCCGTGCTGATCGGTATCGGCGTCACGCTCGTCTCCTCCTTCGTGCCGGCGCTGCGCTCGACCCGTGTGCCCCCGATCGCCGCCATGCAGGCGATCGAGCTTCCACGCAGCCGCCGCCGCGGCATCGTCTACGCGACCCTCGCGGTGCTGCTCGGTGCAGCAGGCATGGGACTCCTCCTACTCGGCCTCTTCGGCAGCGCCGAGGGTGGGACGGCCGCCGGCCTGATGGGTGCCGGCGCTGTTGCGGTGATCCTTGGCGTGTCGCTGTTCAGCCCGCGCCTGGTGCGGCCGCTGGCCTCAATGGCGGGTAGGCCGCTCGAGCTCCTGCGCCGGCTGATCGGCCGCCTGGCCCGCGAGAACACGCAGCGCAACCCGGCGCGAACGGCGGTCACCGCCGCTGCGCTGATGATCGGGCTCGCCGTGGTCGCCTTCGTCACCGTCTTCGCCGCGGGAATAAAAAGCTCGATCGCGAGCGCCGTCGACGACAACTTCCAGGGGGACCTGGTGATCCAGAACAGCGACGGCTTCTCCCCGATCTCGCCCCGCACGGCCGAGGCGGCCGCCCGCGTCCCCGGCGTCGAGCTGGTCTCGACGCTGCGATCGGCGAAAGCGAAGCTGCTGAACGGCGACGGCGGCGAGCCGCGGGTCTCGGCCCTCGATCCCAACGCCGATGAGGTGCTGACGATCGACTGGAGCGAGGGGGGGCCGAGCGTGCTCCGGCGGCTGACCGACCGTGAGGTGATCCTCGACAAGGGGTTCGCCGAGGGCAATGGGTTCGAGCTGGGGGACCGGGTTCGCCTCCTCACCCAGATCGGCGCAAGGCCGGACCTTCGCGTCGTCGGCGAGTTCGAAGATCGGGCGGACCTGCTCGGCAGCGCGATCATCACCCAGCCGCTGATCGCAAGGGCGTTCGACCAGAGCGACGACACGATCGATTTCGTCAACCTGGCGCCGGGGGCCGATTCCCAGCAGGTCCAGGATCGCATCGACCGGCTGCTCGATCGAGACTTCCCGATCGCCGCGGTGCGCAACCAGCAGGAGCTGAAGGAAAACCAGGAAGGCCAGGTCAACCAGCTGCTCGGCTTGATCTACGCGCTGCTCGCGCTCGCCGTCATTGTCTCCCTGTTCGGCATTGCCAACACGCTGGCGCTCTCGATCCACGAGCGCACCAGGGAGCTGGGGATGCTGCGAGCGATCGGCATGTCGCGGCGCCAGGTGCGGACGATGATCCGCTACGAGGCGGTGATCACCGCCCTGATCGGGGCGCTCCTCGGCATGGCCCTCGGGGTGGTCTTCGCGGCGCTGATCGCTCAGCCCCTCGAGGACGAGGGGTTTGCGCTCTCCTATCCGGTCGGGATCCTGCTGCTGATGCTCGTCTTCGCCGCGCTCGCCGGCGTCGTCGCCGCGATCGCCCCGGCCCGGCGCGCCTCACGGCTCGACGTGCTCGACGCGCTCCACTACGAGTAGCTCAGTTACCGTGGCGCTCCATCGCGGGCTCGTCGCTTCCCCCGTCGCCGAAGGCCTCGATTCCGAGCACCACGGCTCCAAAGAGGGCGCCGATCGCGAAGAGGACGGTGATCGGCTTCTCCGGGAGCCCGCCGTGGACGCCCGTCCTATGGGCCACCGCGTGTCCCCTGCCGCGGGCGATCAGCCAGCGGTTCGCGGGGAAGGCGGCGACCCCGGCGATCGCCAGCGCCACTCCGAGCGATCCCCAGAAGAGGATGTCGCCCGCACCGGCATCCATCGCTCCGGGGATGGCGACCATGATCGCGTTGTCGACGATCTCCATGATCGTGATGCTGATCGTGTCGACGCTGAGGGCGATCGGCACCACGACGGACAGTGCCATCCCCGCCTGCAGCATCGGGAGGCTGGTCAGCGCGTAGCCGAAGAGGAAGGCGAGCCCGACGGCGAGAGCGATCGTGCCCACATCCGAGAACCCGAGCGCCGTCCCGATCACCATCCCGGCGACCTCGCCGATCGCGCACCCCGTCAGGCAGTGGAGCGTGGCGCTGATCGCGATCGCGGTGAGCGCCGCCCCTTCGGTCGGCAGCTCGTGATGGCCGGGTTGCGCGGCCTCAGTGTGGGCGGCGGGGCCTGAATCCATCGGGTCACTGTAGGGACCTGCTGCAGCGGGCCTGCGCTGCGGGCGCCCCCATCGAGAGGGGTCGTCAGGCAAGGCCCATGCGCAGGGCGCCGGCCGTTTCCAGCATCGCGGCCCGCGCCGAGCGCGAGAAGGCCGTCATGTTGGCGAAGCTGTGGGTCAGGCTTGCATAGCGGCGCAGCGACACCCGCACCCCTTCCTCCCGCATGCGCTCCGCGTATTCCTCGCCCTCGTCGCGGAGCGGGTCGAAGCCGGCGGTGACGACGTATGCGGGGGGAAGGTCCGCGAGGCTCGGCGCGCGCAGCACCGAGGCGAGCGGATCCGTGGCGTACGAGGGGTCCGGCAGGTAGCAGCGCTCGAACTCGACGATGTCGGATGTCGTGAGCTGGAAGCCGGTTCCGAACAGCTCCCGGGAGCGCTGCTCGCCGATTGCGTCGGTGACCGGGTAGATCAGCAGCTGCATCGCCGGCTGCGGCCCGCCGTCATCGCGCATCGCGATGCACACCCCGGTTGCCATGTTGCCCCCGGCGCTGTCTCCGCCGATCCCGATGCGGTCCGGGTCGGCCCCCAGCTCGGCGGCGTGCTCGACGGTCCAGCGATAGGCGGCCTGGGCGTCCTCCACGGCCGCCGGATAGGGGTGCTCGGGGGCGAGCCGGTAGTCGCAGGAGAGGATCGTCGCGCCCGAGTGGGCGGCCAGGAAGCGGCAGACGCTGTCGTGCGTCTCGAGGTCCCCGACGACCCAGCCGCCCCCGTGGAAGTAGAGCAGCAGGGGCCGGGGCGGCGGCTGGGCCGCGTGGGGGAGGTAGAGCCGTGCCGGGAGGCTCACCGCCGGCCCGGGTATCTCGAGCTCGCGCACCGAGGCCATCGGGATCGGACGCCCGCAGCCGGCCCGCGCGTCGGCGAGGACCTCGGCCCGCGCCTGCACCGGCGGCAGGCCGCCGGTGAGCGTTTCGCGGCCGACGAAGTGCGCAAGGCGGAGCATCGCGTGGATGTCGAGGGCGAGTCGCTGTCCGTCGACTGACGGCGGTCGGCCGAAGAGGAGGCGCTGGGTGCGGGGGGGGAGTCCGCAGAGGGCGCGGAGCATGAGGTGCTCCACCCGGGGGGAGAGACGAGGAACGCCCGCCATCGCGACGGGCAGGCTATGGCATTGCGCCGACGATCCCCGCGAGCCGCCGCATCCTGACGCTCTCGGGCGTCAGGGCGAGGATCCGGTCGCGCACCGCCCGTGCGGGGGCCGACCTGAGGTGGCTGAGCCGGCCGAAGCGGCGCGACTCCTCCACTATGCGCGAGGCGCGCGGGCGCCGCGCGGCTTGGTAGGAGCGCAGCGCCTCTGGGACGTCCTCGGCCTCGCCGAGCGCCGTTCCCAGAGCGACGGCATCCTCCAGCGCCTGGCAGGCGCCCTGGCCGAGAAACGGAAGCATCGGGTGGGCGGCATCACCCAGCAGGGCAACCGACCCCGATGTCCAGCGCCCGTCCGGCCTGCGGTCGAAGAGGTCGTGCCGGAGCACGGCGTGGGGCGGCGTCGCCGCGATTACCGACCGGATCTCGGGCGCCCAACCCTCGAACCGGCCGAGCAGGCCCGGGATTGGATTCTCCTCGGGCGGCTCGCCGCCCTCGGTCCGCCGCGTCGCGAACCAGTAGATCCGCCCAGCGTCGATCGGGACGACGCCGAAGATGCACCCCGCTCCCCAGTACTCGCCCCAGCGGATGTCGAAGCCGGGATGCTCGACGATCCCCCTATAGGCGAGCAGCCCGCTGTGCCTTGGCGGGCCGTCGGCGAGCAACTCTGCACGCACGGTCGAATGGATGCCGTCGGCGCCGACGACCAGGTCCGCCTCGAACGCCTCGTCGCCGCTGGTGCGGGCGATTACCCGCGTGCCCTCTTCGGAGATGCCCGCAACCTCGACGCCGGTCTGGACGAGATCGCCGATGCCGTCCGCAAGCAGCTCGTGTTGCAGGTTCGCGCGGTGCAGGAGCAGGATCGGGGCCCCGAACCGCTCCTGAATCGCCGCGGGGTTCGTGCGGGCGAGCAGCTTCCCGTTTCGGTTGCGGATCCCCGGGTCCGGATCCGGAATGCTCACCGCCGAGGCCATCTCGCCGACGCCGATCCGCTTCAGAGCCCTGACCGCGTTCGGCCAGAGGCTGATGCCGGCCCCGAGCGGCTCCAGCCTGGGCGCCCTCTCGAGGATACGGACCTCGAAGCCCTTCTCCCGGAGCACCCGGCCGGCCGCCAGCCCGCCAATTCCCGCCCCGACGATCAGTGCGCGTCGCGCCACGCTCGGCAGGCTATGACCTGGTCGGAGTGGGCACCGGTCCGCTCTTGCCCTCGGCCGTCCCGGTCAGGAGCGACGCGGGCGATACGGGATCGGCCGGCCGAGGCGCAGCGGAATCGGGTCGGGGCGCCCTTCGACCGTCACCGTCAGCCGCACCGGTCTGCGGCCCCTGACGCGGATGCCTCCCGGCCAGATCGTTCGCGGCTTTCCAGCGCAGGGTCGGAACTCGACGACACTGAACCCGCGAGCACGGCGGAAGCCGGTGGTGCGCCGGCCGCGGCGGTCCCGGTACGTGCCGTAGTAGAGGAAGACGCGATGGCGCAGTCGCGGGGGGACGTTCAGGGTCACCGCCCGGTGACCCTCGATGAGGACGGGCATCTTGGTCACGAACTGACCGCTTGGGGTCATGGTGGCCGACCGCAGCGGGTTTGTACGGACCCCCAGCGGACCGCCGACCTCAGAGCTGCGCCGCCAGTCGGCCCGCCCGCTTCCGTGGAAGGTCGGATCGGTCTCGCAGTCCGCCACCTGGGTGCCGGCGGCAAGCGCATGAGGTCCGCCGGCGACCGTCACGAGCACCGTCAAGCACGCGAGCCGCATCGCGTTCTCTCCCATGCGTGAAGGCTAGCGTCGGCCCGGGGCGCCACCGGCGAATACCAGCCCGCAGGCGGGGTCGCCCGGCGCCCCCTCGGGCGAGGCCGGCGGGCAGGCTCGCATCTGGGAGATCATCGCCTCCGCCATCTCGATCAGGACCCGCCGGTGCTCGAAGCCGTGCAGGCTGACCTGGAAGGTGCGACCCGCGAACGGCCAGATTGCCAGGACGTGACCGGCGTCCAGGTGGTAGGCGAACCAGCGCCGCTCGACCACGTTCACGGGAACGCCCTCGACCTCAATGCGATCTACCACGCTCGCTCCCGGCCCGGAGGCCGGCGGGTTCGGATCGTTTCTCGCTGAGATCAGCCAGTGGCCCTCGTGGCGACGGAAGCCCCTCGGCTGTGCCGGGTCGAACCCTTCGATCGTCGCGGTGACGAAGTTAAGGGTGTATTCGTCGTCGCGGGCATCGATCGAGACCCGCCCTCGGGAGCTGCGGTTCTGCGAGCGGGTGGATCCGCGCGGCACCAGGGGAGGGCAGTACACGGCGCCCGAGGTAATTTTCTCGGCCGCGAGCCCACAGTCTCGGCGGACCAGCGCGGGCACATCGCTCGTCAGCGAGCGGTCGCGGGTGGAGGGTCCCGACTCAGACTCGCTCGAGCAGCCGACGAGAGGGATCGCGCCGATCCCGGCCAGGACCAGCGCGAAGCAGGCTCTCAATCTTCGCTCAGCCGCAGCCCGTGTTGTTGCCGCAGGACGGGCAGGTGTAGCAACTACCCGTGCGCTGCATCATGCCCCCGCACTGCTCGCAGGCGGGCCCGAGGTCGAGGCCGGACATCTTGGCGGGGACGACCGGTGGCGTTTCGGTGAGGGCCTCCGCGGCCGGGACCGCCTCGCCGCCGGACTCCTTCGCCTTCTCCACGCCGTTCCCGTTGCCCGGCTTGGAGCCGCCGTTGGCAGGGCCGGCGGTGTCGCCGCCCTCGGCCCCGAGCGCCAGCTGGGTCGTCTCGGCCTCGCGCTTCGCCCGCACCTCTTTGGTGAGGATGCCGAGGTCCTCGAGCGTTTCGGTGTCGTCGATGAAGCGGCTCGCCAGCCAGCGCATGATGTAGTCGGGCATCGATTTGGCGAAGGGGATCTCCGGGTTCTGCGTGATCCCCTCCGGCTCGAAGCGCATGTAGCTGAACTTGCGCACGAAGACGTCGAGCGGCACGCCGTACTGGAGCCCGATCGAGATCGCCGTCGCGAAGGCGTTCAGCAGCCCCCGCATCGTCGAGCCCTCCTTGCCGATGTCGGTGAGGAAGATCTCGCCGACCGAGCCGTCCTCGTATTTGCCGGCGGTGATGTAGCCCTCGTGGCCCGCGATCGAGAACTTGTGGGTGATCGACTCGCGCTCGCGCGGCATCCGTTTGCGCTCCGGCGGCGCGACCACCACCTCGGCCTCGGCCTCCTTCTCCTCCTGGGCGTCGGTGCGCAGCGCCTGCGCCGTCTTCGAGCCGTCGCGGTAGATCGCCAGCGCCTTCAGGCCGCCCTTCCAGCCGCGGGTGTAGGCGTCGGCTATGTCCTCGACGCTCGCCGACTGCGGCAGGTTGACGGTCTTGGAGATCGCCCCGGAGATGAACGGCTGCGTCGCCGCCATCATGTCGATGTGGCCGGTGTGCGAGATCGCCCGCTCGCCGACCGCGACGTCGAAGCCCGGCATGTGCTCCTCCTTAAGTCCCGGCGCGCCGATGATCGTGCCGTTCTCGGCGATGTGGGCGTCGATCTGGTCGATCTCGGCGTCGCTGTAGCCGAGCCTGCGCAGCGCCAGCGGCACGGAGCGGTTGACAATCGTCATCTGCCCGCCGCCGACCAGCTCCTTGTATTTGACCAGGGAGAAGTCCGGCTCGATGCCGGTCGTGTCGCAGTCCATCAGGAAGCTGATCGTCCCGGTCGGCGCCAGCACAGTCGCCTGCGCGTTGCGGTATCCGTGCTCTTCGCCCAGCTCGACCGCCTCGTCCCAGGCTCGCCGTGCCGCCTCGAGCAGGTCGGCCTTGATGCCGGCCTCGTCGATGTCGTAGGCGGCGTCGCGGTGCATCCGCATGACTCCGTTGTGTGGCTCGCGGTTGCGCTCGTATTCCTCGTAGGGCCCGGTCGCCCCGGAGGCGATCAGCGCCGACTGGCGATAGGCGCGCCCGGTCATCAGCGCCGTGATCGCGGCAGCGACGTTGCGTCCCTCGTCTGAGTCGTAGGGCAGCCCGTCCGACATCAGCAGCGCCCCGAGGTTGGCGTAGCCGAGCCCGAGCTGGCGGAAGGCGATCGCGTTGCGCGTGATCTCCTCCGTCGGGTAGCTCGAGCAGCCGACGATGATCTCCTGTGCGAGGAAGACGATGTCGACCGCGTGCTCGAAGCCCTCGACGTTGAAGCTGCCGTCCTCGTTGCGGAACTTCATCAGGTTGAGCGAGGCGAGGTTGCAGGCGGAGTCGTCGACGTGCATGTACTCGGAGCACGGATTGGAAGCGTTGATCCGGCCCGACTCCGGGCAGGTGTGCCAGCGGTTGATGATGGAGTCGTACTGGACGCCGGGGTCGGCGCAACGCCAGGCCGCGTCGGCGATCTGGTTCATCAGCTCGCGCGCCGGCAGCGTCTCGGTCGGCTCGCCGGTCGTGCGGGCCGTCAGGTGCCAGTCCTCGTCCGCCTCGACCGCCTCCATGAACTCGTCGGTGACCCGCACCGAGTTGTTGGCATTCTGGTACTGGATCGACGTGAACCCGTCGCCGTCGATCGACATGTCGAAGCCGGAGTCCCGCAGCGCCGCCGCCTTCTCCTCCTCGCGGGCCTTGCACCAGATGAAGTCCTCGATGTCGGGGTGGTCGACGTCGAGCACCACCATCTTCGCGGCGCGCCGCGTCTTGCCGCCCGACTTGATCGTTCCGGCCCAAGCGTCGGCGCCGCGCATGAAGCTGACCGGCCCCGAGGCGAGCCCGCCCTTGGAGAGCGGCTCCACCGAACCCCGGATGTTGGAGAGGTTGATCCCCGACCCCGAGCCGCCCCGGAAGATCATTCCCTCCTTGGTGTTCCAGTCGAGGATCGACTCCATGTTGTCCTCGACGCTGAGGATGAAGCACGCGCTGCATTGCGGGCGCTCCTCGAAGCCGACGTTGAACCAGACCGGTGAGTTGAAGGCCGCCTTCTGGTTGAGCAGGATCGAGGTCAGCTCCGCTTCGAAGGCCTCGGCGTCCTCCTCGGAGGCGAAGTACCCGCCGTCGCGCCCCCACTCGGAGATCGTCCCCGCGACCCGGCCGATCATCTGTTTGACCGAGCGCTCCCGCTTGTCGGAGCCGAGCTGCCCGCGGAAGTACTTCTGGGCGACGATGTTGGTCGCGTTCTGGGACCAGCTCTTGGGGAACTCGACCCCCCGCTGCTCGAAGGCGGGGTTCTCGGGATCTCCGATCACCGCGTCGCGGATCTCCCACTCGACCTCGTCGAAGGGGTGCTTCCCCCGGCTGCTGAAGCGCCGCTCTATGGCCAGGCCTTGGAGGTCGGTTGACTTAGTGCTCATAGCGGTCCTCGACATCGACTGGCTCCTCTCACAGCGGCTTTTTGGGGGAGCTGCCCAGGATCGTCTCTGAGTCGGACGGAACGCGTCGTCCCGGACCTCGCAAACGCCGGAGATTTGCCTGTCTCTATGTATGGTGACAAGGGTGCAGAGTCGGCGGGACGCAGCACGGCAGGCTGTCGGTGAGAGGGCCGGCGCCGCCCGAGACGCCGTCGAAGAGCGGGCCAACACGGCTCGTGAGACGGTCGCTGAGGGGGCCTCTGCTGCAAGGGAAGTTGCATCGGACGCAATCGCAGCCGTCAAGCCCCGGCTGCGCGGCGTCTCGCACGAGTGGGCGTTCTTCGTCTCGCTCTTCGGAGGCGCGGCCCTGATCGTCGCCGCGGACACCTCGCAGGCGACCCTCGCGGTGGCTATCTACGCGGCCAGCCTCTCGGCGCTGTTCGGCACCAGCGCCCTCTACCACCGGGTCAACTGGACGCGGCCGGACGTGCGCCGCTGGATGCGCCGGCTCGACCACTCGATGATCTTCTTTCTGATCGCCGGCACCTACACGCCCTTCGCGCTGCTGGTGCTCGACGGCCCCCTCGCCGACGCGATCCTCGCCGTCGTCTGGGTCGGCGCCCTGGCCGGCGCGATCGTCGAGATCATCTGGATCGAGCACCCGAAATGGGTGTCGGCCCTGATCTACCTCTCCTTCGGCTGGGTCGCGGTGGTCGGCTTCCCCAGCCTCTGGGAGGAGATGGGCGCCACCGGCACGTTGCTGGTCGCCCTGGGTGGCCTCCTCTACACGATCGGCGCCATCGTCTACGCCACCCAGCGCCCCAATCCCAACCCGCGCGTCTTCGGCTACCACGAGGTCTTCCACGCCTTCGTCATCCTCGCCGCCGCGGCCCACTACGCCGCGGTCGCCTTCTTCGCCCTGCCGGCGGCCTGAGGTAGAGGTGTCGGGCGTTCCCCTCCGGGAACTTGTGAGCCACCCCCGGTAAGAGCCTTTGACGCCGTTTCGACGCGGGTTCCCGGAGGGGGATGTCCGACGCCTCTACGCCAGTGCGGCGGCGGCGCGCTCCTTGGCGGCCTCGATCAGGGCCAGCACCTCGGTCTCGCGGCCCTCGCGGATCAGCTCGACCGGGTCGGGGTCGCCGTTGACGATCCCCTCGAAGAATTCCTTGCGGTCCTGGTAGGTCGGCAGCGTCCCCTTAGCCCAGCCGCGGGCGTCGTTGAGGATCACCGCAAGCCGCGAGTACTCCTCGCCGAACAGCTCGGAGATCTCGCGCTTCATCCGCTTGGCCAGGGCGGGGGAGGCGCCGGCGGTGGAGATCGCGATCGCCAGCGGGCCGCTGCGGATGATCGCCGGCAGGATGAAGTTGCAGAGCGGTGGCACGTCCACCACGTTGACGAGCATCGCCCGCCGCTCGGCGTCGTCGAAGACGCCGATGTTGACCTCGCTGTCGTCGGTGGCGGCGATCACCATGAAGGCGCCATCGAGATCGGCCGCGCCGCCGTACGGGCGCTTCTCCCACTGGATCGATCTCTCGGCCGCCAGCGCCTCCAGCTCCGGGTGGGCGACCGGGGCGATCAGCGTCACATCGGCGTCGCAGGCGAGCAGGCCCTCCACCTTCTCCAGCCCTATGTCGCCGCCCCCGATCACCAGGCAGCGCCGCCCCTTCAGCTTCAGGCACGCGATGTAGAAGGGGGTCTCGAGCATGTCGCGCACGCACGACTGGTCGCAGATCCCCTTGCGGAGCTGGCAGACGCACTCCTTGCCGGCGTAGGCCTGGGCGGGCATAGAGCGACGAAGATTAGAGGGAGTCGAGCGTCAGGCGGAGGCCCTCGTCCAGCGATGTCTCGGCGCGCCACCCCAGCTCCCGCTCGGCACGGGCCGGGTCGATCGAGACTCGCTGCACCTCGCCGGGGCGGGGCGGGGCGAACTGCGCCTCGAAGCTCTCGGCGCCCGACAGCTCCCCGAGCCTCCCGACCAGCTCCAGGACGTCGGTCTCGACCCCGGTTCCGACGTTGAGCGCCCCGCTCGCCTCCGACTCCGCTGCGGCCAGGAGCGCCGCAACCACGTCCCCCACATATATGTAGTCGCGCGTCTGGCGGCCGTCGCCGTACACGACGGGTTGCTCGCCGCTCCGCAGCCGCCCGCAGAAGATCGCGATCACCCCCGCCTCGCCGAGCGGGTCCTGGCGCGGGCCGTAGACGTTGCCGAGCCGCAGGCTCACCCCGGAGAGACCGTAGAGCCGCTCGTAGAGCGCCAGATAGCCCTCCGCCGCGAACTTGCTCTGGCCGTAGGGAGCGAGGGGGGCGATCGGCGCCTCCTCAGCCAGCGGCAGCTCCTGCCCCTCGCCCTCGCCGTAGATCGCCCCGCCGGTGGAGACGAAGACGAAGCGGGGCAGCCCGGCGGCCCGCGCCGCCTCGAGAACGTTGGCGGTGCCGCCGACGTTGATCGATGCGTCGAAGGCCGGTTCGGCGACGGACCTGCGGACGTCGATCTGCGCCGCCAGGTGGAAGAAGGACTCCGGTCGCGTCTCGTGGCAGAGCTCGATCAGGGCCGGGCCGTCGCGGATGTCCAGCTCGACCAGCCTCGCACCCGCTTTCAGGGCCGCCTCGAGGTTCTCGCGGCGCCCCGTCGAGAGGTCGTCAACCACGACAACGCCGTCGCCCCGCGCCAGCAGCGCGTCGACCAGGTTGGAGCCGATGAACCCCGCGCCGCCGGTGACAAGGCACTTCATCAGGACGCCGATCCTAGGGCGAATCGCCGGGCGATGACCACGCTCCCCCACAGGTCACCGGGGTTTCTCGGCGGCGGCGGGCCGGGTAGAACCGCCGAGACGCCCTGCTACGCTCGCCGGCCCAGACAACCCTTCGTCTGGCGGGGCTGTGAGGAAATCGCACTGCGACACAGGCTCGCCCCAGCTCAAATGCGCCTGATAGTCACCGAGAAGAACAACAGCGCCAAGAAGATCGCGGAGATCCTCAGCCGCGGCGAGGCGTCCAGCGACAAAACCTACAAAGTCCCCTTCTACACCTGGTCCGGCGAGGACGGGGAGCACCGCACGATCGGTCTCAAGGGGCACGTCCTCGGTCCGGCCTTCCCGGAGGGCTACTCGAACTGGCAGAAGACCGACCTGCACGACCTGATCGACGCCGAGCTGATCAAGGAGCCGACCGACAAAAACGTCGTCAAGGCGATCCGCAAAGTCGCCAAGGAAGCCGACGAGTTGGTGATCGCCACCGACTTCGACCGCGAGGGCGAGCTGATCGGGCTCGAGGCCCTGGAGGAGATGCTCGAGGCGAACCCGGAGCTGGGCTCGCGCGAGGGAGCGCAGGACGGCACCCTGAGGATCAAGCGCGCTCGCTACTCCGCGCTGACCAAGGACGAGATCGAGCGCGCCTTCGGCGAGCTCGACGAGCTCTCCTACCCGCTGGCCAACGCCGGCGCCGCCCGCCAGGACATCGACCTCCTGTGGGGAGCGACGCTGACCCGCGCTGTCTCGCTCGCCACCCGCCGCTTCGGCTCCAACTTCCTCTCGGTCGGGCGCGTCCAGAGCCCCACCCTTGGGCTGATCGTGGAGCGCGAGATGGAGCGCCGCGCCCACGTCCCCAAACCCTTCTGGGAGCTGTTCGCCAAGTTCGAGCACCCGGACGGCAGCTTCGAGACCCACCACGCGACCGACAAGTTCTGGGACAGGGCGGAGGCGGATAGGGCGCTCGCCGGCACCTCCAGCCCGGGCACGGTCAAGTCCGTCACCGCGCGGATAAACACGCGCAAGCCGCCGACCCCCTACAACACGACCGCCTTCACCACCGACGCCTCGAGCCGTCTCGGCATCACGCCCGCCAGCGCGATGCGGATCGCCGAGGACCTCTACATGGACGGGTTCATCTCCTACCCGCGCACCGACAACACCGTGTATCCCGCCTCGCTGCCGACGCGCGAGCTGATCTCCTCGCTGGTCCGGATCAAGGAGTTCTCCGCCGCCTCCGGCCTGCTCGACCAAGGGGAGCTGAAACCGACGCGCGGAAAAAAAGAGACGACCGACCACCCGCCGATCTACCCGACGCAGGCGATCCACCCAGGCGCGCTGGAGGGCCCCAAGCGGCGCGTCTACGAGCTGGTGGTGCGGCGCTTCCTCGCCACCTTCAGCCCGCCGATGATCACCGAGTCGACCCGCGCCGACATCGAGGCGGGCTCGGAGACCTACTTCGTCCGGGGCTCGGTCGTCGTCGATTCCGGCTACGCCGGCATCTACACCTACGCCCGCTCGGCAGACGAGGAGATTCCGAAGCTGGAGGAGGGCCAGATCCTGGAGCTCGACGGCGACCCCTGGAT
>DASUUD010000254.1:0-2122 GCA_036374255.1 Solirubrobacterales bacterium
TGCCTACGCCGTCGATGATTTGCGCGTTACCGGAGGCAACGCTGAGGTTGATGGAAAACCACTTCTCCAGCCCCGAGAAGTTGCTGATGCCGTCGATCGTAGTGGTCTTGGTCGTCTCCCCCGGCGCGAACGTCAGGGTGCCGGAGGTGGCGACGTAGTCGCTCCCGGCCAGGGCGGTGCCGTTGCGGGTGCTGTAGCTGACCGTCACCGGGGAGGCGCTCGCCAGCGAGAGCACGACGTTGAAGACGAAGGGCTTGGTGCCCGCGTTGCCTTCCGTCAGCTCCACGTTGTCGATCCCCAGGAGCGGCGTCTCGCCGCCGCCGCCGCCCGTCACCTCGCCGAGCGTCCTGCACACCGGATCGGCCGTGAAGTCGTCGAAGCCCACCAGGAACTTGCCCGGCGGGCAGGAGACGCCGGCCAGCAGCACCCGCTTGTCGCCGCAGCGCCGGTTGCCGGTGACCGGGTCGAAGCCGATCAGGAACTGCTGCGGCGGGCAGAGGAGACCTTCGAGCAGCAGGTTGCGGCTGATGCAAATGGGCGCGCCGGTCTCGGCCGCGAAGCCCACCAGCACTTCCCGCGGACCGCAGGCGAGGCCGGCGTGATCGGGGAAGCGCGTGAACTCGAAGCGCAGGCCAACCACCCGCAGGTCGCCCTTCGGCGAGGCCAGGAAGTGGAGGGCCACCACGTCCTCGCCGGGGCGCAGCGCCGGGAAGAGGTCGGAGGCGTCGAGGGCCGTCAGCTTGTCGGCGCTCAGCGTCGCCGCCAGGCCGTTGGCGTCCGCGGTGAAGGCGTTGCGGCTCTCGCCGTCCTTGGCGATCGAGAGGTGCAGGTCGTAGGAGATCGGGCCGTTCTTCTTGCCGATCACCATCACCTGGGCGCCGACGAAGCGGTCCAGCGAGTCGGGCACGGCGAAGGTGAAGTGGGCCTCGCCGGCCGGGGTGAGACCCCAGTCGCCCACCGCGACGTCACCCTTCTCGCCAGGGGCGATCCAGATCTCGTCGGCTTGGGCGGGCAGCGCGAGGGTGCAGGCAAGCAGGGCGGCTCCCAGGAATGGATGTCGCTTGCTCATGGCGGGTCCTCCTTTTTGCAAAGGATCAGAAATACATGGCGTTTGGAAGCAGTATGCTGATCTTAGGGCAGGATCGGGGAGCCGTCAAAGCAACGCATTGGCACTTCAGTATGAGCTCAGCCGGCCCCCAGATGGAGGCCGGCGAAGACGGCGGCGACCATGCGGTCGCAGCGGGGGGCTTCGAAGAGGTAGAGCCGGCGCACCTCGCGGCCGATCCGCTCGTCGAGCTTCTGCCGCAGGCTGCGCTTGGCGCGGTGCAGGCGCACTCTCACGTTCTCCTCGGAGAGACCGAGGGCGTCGGCGGTCTGCTCGGTCGAGAGGCCTTCGATCTCGCGCAGGCAGAAGACGGACCGCAGCGGGTCGGGGAGGACCTCCACGGCCTCGCGCAGGACGGCTTGCAGCTCGCGGTTCTCCATGTCCCGTTCGGGGCCGGCGGTCTCCGCGGGCGGGTCCGGGGGTTCGCCGCCGCCGTGGGGGATCAACCGGACCAGCCGGCGGCCCTTCCTGGCGCGGGCCAGCGCCTCGTGGCAGGCGATGCGGGTGAGCCAGGTGGAGAACCGGGCTTCGCCGCGGAAGTTGGCGAGCTCGCGGAAGGCCCGCACGTAGGCTTCCTGCATGACGTCCTCCGCCTCCGTGTCATCCGAAAGGATGCTGCGGGCGACGCGGAAGAGCCTCTGGTTGTAGCGCCGCATCAGGATCTCGAAGAGCGAGGTGTCCCCCGCCAGCACGCGCTCCACGACCTCCTCGTCCGACAGGGTCATGGGCGCGGCGGGGGAAGGGATGGGTTCGAGGACTGTCTGGCTCATGGTTCCGGCTCCGGGTCTACGCCCGGCTCTCTCTCAATGTAACCGGCACCGCGGCGGGCGATTCCTGCCGCAGCTCGGCGAGACGGGCGAGCGTGTAGGCGCCGACCGCCATGGCGAGGTCGCGGACGGCGATGTCGAACATGCCCATCGTGACCAGGTTGACCGCGATCAGGACCAGCCAGGCGGCGGCGATCCAGGCGCCGAGGCGGGTCCAGCGCGTGAGCACCATCAGGCCGACGGCGATCTC
>DASUUD010000255.1:0-2298 GCA_036374255.1 Solirubrobacterales bacterium
GGCCGGCACGCTTCCTGGCCCTGCCCCGGCGCTCGGGGATCCGCCGGGAAGGGAGTACTTCGAGATCCCGATTGTCATCCAGGACCGCTCATTCACCGAGGATGGCGACCTCTTCTATCCCGACCATCGCGCCTTCTTCGAGGGGCTGAAGCGGTCCCAGCTTCAGATTCCCTTCTGGCCCGAGCGGGCCTGCGGCGGCCGCAGCGACGTGCCTCCGACCTGGAACCCGGAGTTCTTCGGCAACGTGATCGTGGTCAACGGCGCGAGCTGGCCCTCGCTCGACGTGCAGGCACGCCGCTACAGGTTGCGCTTCCTCAACGGATGCAATTCCCGCTTCCTGATCCTGCGAATGGACAATTCGCTGCCCCTCTGGCAGATCGGTAACGACGGCGGCTTTCTTCCCGCGCCGGTCGAGCTCCCCGAGCTGCTTCTCGCCCCGGCCGAGCGAGCCGACGTGATCGTCGACTTCACCAGCGTCCCGCCGGGGACCGAGATGATCCTGCGGAATCTCGGCCCCGATGAGCCGTTCGGGGGCGGCGTCCCGGGCGTGGACTTCGACCCGGCCGACCCCGCCACCACCGGCCAGGTGATGCGCTTTCGCGTCATTCCCCCGAGCGGGCCGGACCCCAGCACACCTCCCAGCCAGCTCGGGCTGCCAGCTGCCTCCCCGCTCGGCAAGGCTGATCGAAAGCGCCGGGTCTCGCTCAACGAGCGGGATTCGGCGACAGTGCGCGCCAGGACCGACCGCAGAGGGAACGTCGTTCTTGCCTGCGCCAGGGGCAAGCCATTCGGACCGGCCGAGGCGGACCTCGGGACCGTGAGGCGAAACGGCAAAGGTAGGCCGCTGGGCTGGGACGAGCCGATGACGGAGATGCCGGTGGTCGGGGCGACGGAGGTTTGGGAGCTCCACAATTTCACCGCCGATGCGCATCCGATCCACATCCACGAGATCACCTTCGAGGTCGTCGGGCGGCGATCATTCAGCGGCGCTCGCCGACCCCCGGAGAGCTGGGAGGCGGGTCGCAAGGACACCGTGATCGCGTATCCGGGAGAGGTGACGCTCGTCAAGGCGCACTTCGACCGACCCGGGCTCTTCGTTTGGCACTGTCACATCCTCGAGCACGAGGACAACGAGATGATGCGCCCCTATCGGGTCAGGAAGCGCGGATAGGGGCCCCCTCAGCGTTTCTCAGAGCTTTTCTTCGAGGTCGCCCGCCTGCTCCTCGTGCCGCCGGGACATCCGGTCCTCCCGCTCGACGCGCTCGCCGACCTCTTCCGATTCCGCCTCGATCTCCTCGGCGCGCTGCCGGTGCTCCTCGGCCAGCTGAGCGTGATGGTCGGCCTCCCGGGCCTCCTCGGCTGCTTCGGCGCTTCGCGCCTCACGCTCCACGGTGAGCTCGCCGGCCTTGGACGAGTGCGCTTCGGCCTCCTGGCGGTGGCCTCCCACCCGTTCGCCGAGCCTCTCGCGCTTCAGCTCGCGGCCCGCGCGGGCCCTGCGGCCCATGACCACGAGCGCCATCAGAACGATGACCGCTGCGACGACGATCGCGATGACCAGCCCGGTGGACACCCCCAGCCTCTACCCGCGCAGGCAGGCGGCAATCAGTTGCGGCGACTGGCAGCGACGTTGCAGAGCAAGTCGGGGTGCCAAATGGATGAAAAGTTTTAGGTATAAGGTCCGCTCAGATTTTCTGTAAGCGAACCGGCTTCAACTGACTACTCCCGGGGGATCCATGAGAGCCAAGCTCATCACCACGTTCGTCGCGACCGCCGCGCTCGCATTGGGGGCCGGCGCCACCACCGCCCTGGCGGCGACGATCATCGGCGATGACCTCGCCGAGATCATCACCGGAACGCCGGGCAACGACACGATCGACGCCAAGGGCGGCGACGACCTGATCACGGCGCTCGCAGGCGACGACTCCGTCAGCGCCGGCCCGGGCAACGATCAGGTCGACGCAGGCGAGGGCAACAACACGGTCGACGGAGGCGGCGACAACGACACGATCTCCGCCGCGGGCGGCGACGACACGATCGGCGGCGGTGACGGGAACGACATCGTCAACGGGGGCGATGGCACAAACACCATCGACGGCGGCACCGGAGACGACCGGGTCGAAACGAAGATTGGGTTCGACACCCTGAGCGGTGGCGACGGCAACGACTTCGTCGCCGCGGGCCCGAACGGCGACCGGCTGCTCGGCCAGGGGGGCGACGATCTGCTGATCGGTCACGGCGGGTTCGACACCCTGGAGGGTGCTGCGGGCCGAGATGAGCTGCGAGGCGGCCTCGGCGCCG
>DASUUD010000256.1:0-9653 GCA_036374255.1 Solirubrobacterales bacterium
CGCAGCCGACCCAGCCACCGGTAGCGGCCTTCGATCCCCAGCGACTCCCAAGCGGGCTGGTTCGCTCGCAGCCGGCTGGACGTCTCGGCGACGGCCTGCGGAGCATCCACGGAGACCGTGGCGATCAGCTCGCCGGTGGCGGGGTTGTGGACCTCGAGCTGCTCGGGGTCGCCGCCCGTCCGCTCGCTTGCGCCGTTCGGCCCGGTGCTCGTATCGACGGTTCGCCTCTCCACGATGC
Source organism: Solirubrobacterales bacterium (assembly GCA_036374255.1). GTDB lineage: Bacteria > Actinomycetota > Thermoleophilia > Solirubrobacterales > 70-9 > VRUE01. The sequence goes on from DASUUD010000256.1 coordinate 239, forward strand.
CGCTCCCTTCCTCGGCTGGCTGGTCAGCCAAGACTAGCCAGGCGCCGCCTCCTCTGTTCTCGTGGATGCCTGAGGAGACAAGAATGGACTGGCATCCACTCCCACGTCCGGGGGCGCCCTCACCGAGGGACGATGCGGTAGACGGGCCCTTCCAGCGAGGCCACGTAGATGCGCTTCCGCGTGTCTTCCCCGAAGGAGCTGGGGCTCTGCACCGAGAGGCCGAGCTTGCGGTCCCCGCGGGCGCGCCTCAGGCCGGGACGCAGCCTGCGCAGCTTCCCCTCGCAGAGATCGGCGTAGACGTAGCGCTTGTAGAGCGAGCGCAGGCGACGGTCGCCGACCACGTAGCCGCCGATGATCGAGCAACTGCCCCCGCCCCGGTTCAGCGAGTAGGCGAAGATCGGTTTCACCGTGCCGCCGGGGTCCGGGGTACCGCTGCTGCTACCGCGGTAACGCGAGAAGCCCTCGAAGGCGTCCCAGCCGAAGTTGGCGCCGCGGGCGGCCCGCACCGTGAGGTAGTCGAGCTCCTCGAAGCTGTCCTGGCCGACGTCGGCGATCGCAATTCGGGGGCGCCCGCCGCTCACCGTGTCGAAGGAGAAGCGGAACGGGTTGCGCAGGCCGTAGCTGTAGATCTCGCCGCGGCCTCTGCCCGGTCCGACGAACGGGTTGCCGGCCGGGATCGAGTAGGGACGCCCCCGGGAGGGGCGCGGGTCGATCCGCAGCAGCTTCCCGAGCAGGCTGTTGCGGTTCTGGGCGTTGTTCGGCGGGTCGCCGGCGGAGCCGCCGTCCCCCGTGCCCAGGTAGAGGAGATTGCCGAGGAACTGCAGCTGGCCCCCGTTGTGGTTCGAGTTCTCGCGATGGGGAATCTCGATCACCGGCCGGCGGGAGCCCCGGGCGGCCCGGGTCGGGCCGCGCCGCCTGAACTCGTCGACCCTGATGTCGCCCTGGCCGTCCGTGTAATAGACGTAGAAGCGCCGGCTGCGCCGGTAATCGGGGGGGAAGGCGATCGAGAGCAGCCCGCGCTCGCCTTCGAAGCTGACCAGGCCGCTGATGTTGAGGAACGGGCGCCGCAGGCGCCTGCCGCCGCGCAGCACCCGGACCCGGCCCGGCTGCTCGACGACGAACAGCAGGTTCGGGAAGCCCGGCGCGCCGGTCACGTACACGGGGTTGTCGAAACTTCCGATCCGCTTCAGGGCGAGGCCGCTCTTTCGCGCTTTCGATTGCCCGGCCCGGCCCCCGCGCGCGGTCCTCTCCCCGCCTTCCGGTTGCCGCGGCGTCCCCTCGCGCGTGGTCCCGCCGTCGTCATTCGCCGCTCCACAGGACTGCAGGGCGGCGAAGGCGAGTGCGAGGGAGACGATGCCGGCGCGAGCGCGACGCTCCATCGCCGAAACGCTACCTGCCGGAGCGCCCCGGCTTTTCGATCTCGACGACCTCGCCGCTGTCGGTGACGGTCGTGTCGACCGGTTTCTCGCTGATCGTCACTCCGAAGGATCCGCCCGGCCTCGCGCCGTCGCGGGACTCGAGCTTCGCGGCGCCGTCGGCCCCGGCGCCCACGTCATAACGGAGGTCGTAGCGCCCCGTCCGCGACGCCGTCAGCTTCCACACTGCCTCGGTCACCCGGCCTGGCTCCAGGGGGCCGAACGAGTAGATCTTGTTGCTGGAGCCTTCGGCTCCGCCCGGTTCCTCGGACCCCGCGAGCTTGGGATAGTGCTCGGCGAGGACCCAGACCGGCCGGTCGGACGCGGCGAGCCCGGGCTGGGGATCCCGGACCCCGAACGGCAGGTTGGACGCCTCACCCTGCTCGCCGCCGATCGTCACCCCGATCGTCAGCGTGGGGATCGTCTCCTCGCCGACGTTCCTCACCCCGATCCGCATCAGAGCCGTCTCGCCCAGTCGCTGCCCGGCCGGAAAGCTCGCGGTCACGACCTCCGCTCGGAAGCTGCGGTCCTCGGACTCGGAGTCCGAGGAGTCGCCCCCACACCCCGCGGGCACGGCGATCAGAGCCGCTGCGACCGCGACGATCGCGGCCCCTGCGCGGGAGCGTCGTCGATCTCGTTGCCCCCCCGAGAGCTCCAAAGCGGCCGGAACATACCACGGGGTTTCCGGCTCTCCGGGCGCTCTCGGCCCCCCGCCGCCGGGTTAGCCGGATCTCAACAGTGATGTAACGGTCGGAGCTGACCCATCCCATAGACTCAGCAGACGTAGCGGGCCGCGTGGAGCTGGCTTCGCCTGCCCGGAGGAGCAGATGGAAAGAGCCGCATCGATAGGCAGGAGCTTCGCACCGGCGAAGTCCTTCTTCGAACAGGTGGGGGACATGATGATCCTCACCGCGAGAACGCTTGTCTCGGCGGTGAAGCCTCCCTATCCCTACGGCGAGGAGTTCATCGGCCAGTTCCTCTTCGCGCTGCAGCTCTGCTGGTTCCCGCTGCTGATCTCCACGGTCGCCTTCGGCTTCGGGGCCCCTGGGCTCCAGGCCGCCAATACCTTCACGCTGTTCGGCGCGCTCGACCGGCTCGGCGGCTTCTTCGTGCTCGCCTCGATCCGTGAGTTCGCGCCTTTCGTCACCGCCGTCGTGGTCGCCGGCGTGGCCGGCACGGCGATCACCGCCGACCTCGGGGCCCGCAAGATCCGCGAGGAGCTCGACGCCCTCCAGGTGCTCGGTGTCGACCCGATCAAGAACCTCGTCGTGCCGCGCTTCCTGGCGCTGATGCTGATCACCGGCCTGCTCGACATCTACGCGCTGGTCTTCGGGATCAGCGGCGGCGTCCTCACCGAGCTCGTCTACAGCCAGCCGCTGGGCGGCTTCTTCGCGACGCTCTTCTCCAACGCCTCGATCACCGACCTCTGGGGATCGGTGGTGAAGTGCACCCTGTTCGGGGCGATCATCGCGGTCGTCTGCTGCTACAAAGGGATGACCGCGTCGGGGGGCGCGGCGGGTGTCGGTCGCGCCGTCAACCAGGCGGTCGTCATCTCCTTCATGGGCGTCTTTGCCTTCAACTACGCCTTCACCCAGACCCTGCTCGCAACCAACCCCGAGCTGCAATCGATTCGATGAACGCCTGGCTCGAAGTCCCGCGCGGCTGGCTCGATTCGTTCGGGGAGATCGCCCGCTTCAGCACCCGGGTCGCCGGCCTCGTCTACTCGGGCCGGGTCCTGGGCTTCTTCGGCGAGGCCCTGCGCCAGGCCGGGATCCTGATCCTCGGCTCGGCGCTGATCATCTGGGCCCTCGTCTTCATCCTCGGCCTGCAGTGCGGGATCGAGGGGGCCTACCTGTTGCGGGCGCAGGGCGCCCCGGCCTACGCCGGCCTCTTCGCCGCGTGGTGCGACCTGCGCGAGGTGATGCCCTACGCCTTTGGCTACATGCTCTCCGCCAAGGTGGGGACCGGGATCGTCGCCGAGCTGGGCGCGATGCGGATCTCCGACGAGATCGACGCGCTCGAGGTGATGGGCGTGCAGCCGGTCACCTTCCTCTGCGCGACCCGCCTGCTCGCCGCCTGGATGGCCTTCCCGTTCATGTACCTGGTGGGGATCGGAGTCATGTTTTTCGCCAGCTACGTGGCGGTCGTCCAGCAGATCGGCGACGTCTCCTCGGGCGGGTACCTGCTGATCTTCTGGATGTTCCAGAACCCTCCGGACCTCTTCTTCAGCCTGGTCAAGGGAATGGTGATGGCGACCGCGATCGTGCTCGTCGGCTGCTACTACGGCTACACCGCGTCCGGGGGGCCGGTCGGGGTGGGCACCGCGACCGCGAAGTCGATGGTGCTGAACATCGTCCTGGTCCACCTCATCGGGATGCTCGGCACGCTGATCTTCTGGGGAGCCAACCCGAGAGCGCCGATAGGAGGGTGACGTACGCTATGCGAATGGACGACCCAAGCCAGGTAACCGGCGCCGATCAGGAGGAGGCGACGACCCCCGAGGAGCCGGCTGCGACCGAGGAGCCGACCGGCCCCTATGTGAGCGAGGACGGCGCGGTGATGGGGCGGGACTTCGTGATCCCGGGCGTCGACCCCTCCGAGGCGGATCCCTATCGCTTCCACACCGGCCGCAAGCGCGACCACGGCGGCGAGGACGCGATCGAGATCATCGATCTGGTCAAGCAGTTCGGCCGCGCCAGGATCCTCAACGGCCTCAACCTGGGCCTTCCCGAGGATCAGGTCTCGATGGTCCTGGGCCCGTCGGGCACCGGCAAGAGCGTTCTGATCAAGCACATCGTCGGCCTCCTCTACCCGGACTCCGGTGACGTGTTGGTGCACGGTGAGTCGATCCCCAACATGAGCGACGACGAGCTGTTCGAGGTGCGCAAAAAGTTCGGCCTGCTGTTCCAGGACGGCGCCCTGTTCGGCTCGATGAACATCTACGACAACACCGCCTTCCCGCTTCGCCAGCACACTGACAAGAGCGAGGAGGAGATCGGCGAGATCGTCAACCGCCGGCTCAAGGAGGTTGGCCTCTCCGAGGCGACCTACAAGATGCCGAACGAGCTTTCCGGAGGGATGCGCAAGCGCGCCGGCTTCGCCCGCGCCCTGGTGCTCGATCCGGCGATCGTCATGTTCGACGAGCCCGACTCCGGCCTCGACCCGGTTCGCACAGCGCTGCTCTGCGAGCTGATCCGGGAGGTGCACGCCGAGAACGGCGGCTGCTACCTGACGATCAGCCACGACCTCAACACGGCACGAAGGATCGCTGACTTCCTGGCCGTGCTGTGGAACGGCAAGATCGTCGAGTCGGGCCCGAAAGAGGAACTGTTCGACTCTGAAAACGCCTTCGTGCACCAGTTTCTCAACGCGGACGTAACCGGCCCGCTCTCGATGGATTGAGGGTCTTCGGATAGACCCTTGAGGGACCGGTACACGATCGCCGTCGGCCTGTTGTTCGCCGCCGTGATCGTGGTCGCGGTCCTCAACAGGGCCGGCGAGGGGGGAGAGGGCACGCTCGGCCTCGACGAGCAGCCTCCGCGCTGGCCGCTTCCGGAGTTCGCGGTCCCCTCGGCCACAGGCCTCCTGGAAGGCGATGCGAACGTCGTCCAGGACGATTGCGCGACCTCGGAGGTGCCGTGCCCTGCCGATGCCCGCCGCACCCCCGCCTGCCGAGTACGCGAGAGGGGCGCGATCCGCGTCTGCGACCTCTTCGACCGCCCTTCGCTGATCTCGTTCTGGTTCAGCAGGGGGGGCGAGTGCGTCTCCCAGCAGGACGCGGTGGACGCGGCATACGCGCGCTACCGTGACCAGGTGCGCTTCCTCTCCCTCAACATCCGCGACGATCGCGACGAGGTTCGGGAGATGATCCGCGAGCGCGGCTGGCGGATGCCGGTCGGCCACGACCGCGACGGGGCCGTGGCTGCTCTCTACCGGGTCGGCGGCTGCCCCACCTTCGCCTATGTCTATCCGGGCGGGACGCTGCACAGCGCCGGCATCGGCGACCTCTCCGCCTCGGAGCTGGGCGCGAGACTCGAAGAGCTGATCGACGCCAGCGCCGCCGCCGAAGGGGGCTGAACGGTGGGCGCCGAGCCAAGCCTTGGGTGGGAGCCGTCTCCCGAACAGGGCTGGGTCGCACCGCACCTCGCAACCGAGTTCCCCGGCCTGGGGATCGCCTCGATCGAGGTGGATGGTCGCCCCGGGCGCAGCCCCGAGCCGATCCGCCGTCGCCTTCGCATCCTCTCCGACCGCTTCTACGGCTCGCACGCGATCCACATACGGGAACGGCCGATTCCCTGGGCATATCGAGTCTTCTTTCGCCAGATCGGGCTCGACCCCGATCGCAGCCGCACCCCGATAGAGGAGCTGGTCCTGGAGCGCCTCCGCGACGGCGCCTTCAAGCACCGCGGCATGCCGGGCGACGCGATCACGATCGCCATCGCCGAGACCGGGGTGGCGCTGCGGGCTTTCGACGCAGCGCAGCTCGTGGGGAGGCTCGGCATCCGCGAATCGGCCCCGGGCGAGGCTCTCGCCGGTCGGCCCGGGGAGCTGCCCGGGGGGACGCTCGTGATTGCCGACGATCGCGTCCCGGTGGGCCTGCTGTTCGGCCCCGCGGCCGAGGGCACCGATGTCAGCGCGGAGACCCGCCGCTTCGCGCTCACCGCCGTCCAGGTCGGTGGCGTGCCCCAGATCGCGATCGACGAGGCGCTCTGGATCGCCGCCGCCGCGGTGGAGTCCGCCTAACCGGTCGCCCGTGAAGGACGAGCCGGTCCTTAGGGGTCACTATGGGTACTCAAGAGCCGGCACGTCTGGCGGGGACCGAGGTCTTCGTCCAGCTCCTTAACGAAGCCACCTTTTCGAGCCCGGGCCGGTTATCTACACTCGAATCGGCATGCCGGAACTCCTTGACCGACACAGCGGCATCGGGCTTCTCGTCGGCGGTGACGAGAGGCTGGCCCGCGCCGAGTTGCGGCGGCAGATCGGAAGCCTCGAGCGCCAGCTCTCGCGCCTCGTCGCCGAGGCCTTCCCGCGGCTCACCCTCGACACGGCGGTTCCCGCGGCGTCGCGTCAACCTCGGGCCCTCGGCCTCGGCGAACTGGAGTCCGTACGAGACGCGCTGGCGGTGCGAGTCGCCGAGGCCCGCGGGGTGCTGCGCGAGCGGGCGCGGCTCGAGGCCGAGAACCGGGAGCTCTTGGAGCGCATGCTCGCCTCCCCGGCGGACCACAAGTGGCTGCGGATCTCACGCGAGGACCTGGGCCTGCCGGGCTGCGGCCACTGGCATTCCCTGCCCCGGCTCGGCCCGCTCGGGATGCTGATGGGCTGGTGGCGGGTCAGGATCTCGTCCGGATGTCCGTTACCCGGACGGCTTGCGGCCGTTGAGCTCTAAGGCCAAGGGGGCTGGAGACCGCCCCCCGGCTCCGTGGGGCGCCTTCCCGCTCGCAGAGCTGACCGTGCTGGCTGGGATCGTGATGCTGGTGATCGGCTTCGCGACCGGCAGCCTGACGGCTCTCGCCGTAGGGGTCGTGCTCGGCGCGCTCGCCGGCCTCGAGGTGTCTCTCCGCGAGCACCTCGCCGGCTACCGCTCGCACACGACGCTCCTGTCCGGGTCCGTGTTCGTTCTGGTGACGGGCGGGCTCTTCTACTTCAGCGGCCTTATCCTTGCGATCTGCCTGGCGGTCGGGGCGATTGCGTTCGCGGTCTCGTTCGTGGCGCTGCGCAGGGTGTTCCGCAGGGCATCGGGAGGCCTTTCGTTCAGGGTCGGCGGTCTGCGCGGATAACCCTCATTAAGCCTCTAGATCAGAAGAGCCTCGCGCTCACCCGACTTCTCCTCGAGCGCCGAGGCGAGCAGCGTCCGCTGCCGCTGGGTCAGCGTTCCCAGCCGCTTGTTCTCGCTGAGCGCGAGGCTCTGCAGGAACTTGCGCGCGCGGGTCCGGCCCCAGCGCCGCTGGCTGGTCAGCAACTCGGCCAGGCTCATGCTCTCCGTCTCCCAGGGGCAGTCCCTGATTACCGCCGCGACCTCCGCGTCACCGCGGGCGATCGTGCGCTTCAGCTCCGCTCGGGCGAGCCGCACGCGGTTCGCTCGGGCGAGCGCCTGCATGTGCTGGGGCACCTGGATTGCGGATGCGGTCGTCGAAGCAGGGGCGATCGAAGCAGCGTCCACTGGGACTCCTTCCATAGGGGTGGTAACTGGGGGGTTCATGCTCTCCGCGGTCCCGGCCTGGCTCGGCCGTGCCGGTCGCGTCGAGTCCTCCGCCGCCGGGTCCCTGCCCCGGGATCCGGCCGGCCGCAGCAAGCTAGTTCGCGCGGCGGTGACCGTCAACCCGATGCGACGATGGTCCAGTCCCGTCGTTCGCTAAGAGCATCAATTTCTCGCCCGGCAAATCTTGTCTTGATCTGGACAAGGCCGAAACTACCCCAGCCGGGGTAGGTCGGGGAAGTCCTCGATCTTCTCGGAGACGATCTCGAGAGCGCGGTCGAGGTGCTCGCGCTGATGGCTCGCCATCAGGCTGGTGCGAAGCAGCGCCCCGCCGGGGGGCACCGCCGGGTGGATCGCCACGTTCGTGTAGACCCCCGCCTCGAACAGCGCCTTCCAGAGCAGCACCGCCTGCCAGTCGTCGCCGACGACCACCGGCACCACGGGAGTGGTCGCCACGCTGCCGTCCGGAAGGGTGCCGGGCTCGACGACCCTCAGCCCGAGCCCGCGCAGTCCCTCGCGCAGGTACTCGGCGTTGGCGAGCAGCGCCTCGAAGAGGCGCGGGCCTTCGGAGCGGATCACCCGCAGCGCCGCCAGAGCGGCGCCGACGGCTGCCGGAACGGCGGAGGCGCTGAAGATGAACGAGCGGGAGGCGATCCGCAGGTACTCGATCACGTCGGTCGGGCCGGCGATGAAGCCCCCGCAGGAGGCGAGGCTCTTGGAGAAGGTGCCCATCCTCAAATCGACCTCGGACTCCAGCCCGAACAGCTCGCTCGCCCCGGCGCCGCGCGCCCCAAGCACGCCGGCACCATGCGCCTCGTCGACCATCAGCCGGGCCCCGTGCTCGGAGCAGAGCTCGACGATCCGCGGCAGCTCGCAGAGGTCGCCCTCCATCGAGAAGACCCCGTCGACGACGACCAGGACGCCGCCGCCGTCCTCTGCCGCCCTGTTCAGCATCTTCTCCAGCTTGTCCATCCGGTTGTGCCGGAAGGGCCGCAGCTTGGCTCCTGAGAGGCGGCAGCCGTCGAGAATCGATGCATGGTCCCCGGAGTCGCAGACCACCGTGTCGCCGGGCTCGAGGATGGTCCCGATGCAGCCGAGGTTTGCCTGGTAGCCGGTCGTGTAGACGATCGCGTCCTCGGTTCCCATCCATTCGGCCAGCTCGCGTTCCAGCTCGATGTGGAGCGGCGTGGTCCCGTTCAGGAGGCGGGAGCCGGTGACGCCCGTGCCGTAGGTCTCGAGCGCGTCCCGTGCTCCCTGCTTGACCCGCTCGTCGCCGGTCAGGCCGAGGTAGTTGTTGGAGCCGAGCATGATCGTCTCGCGACCCTCCATCTCGACCACCGGGCCCGCCGAGGACTCCAGGAGTCGGAAGTAGGGCAGGAGGTCGGCCTGCTTGGCGACCGCCAGCTGCTCGGCGCGGTCGTGCGTGCGCGCCTTCTCGAACACGTCGGTGGGCGCTTGTGTCGCTTCGCTCATCGCCGGGAGTGTCGCAGCTTCCCGGTCGCTCAGGACGAACGGGACCGCATCCCTGCAGCGACCCCGCGAAAGCGGACGCGAAGCGAAGTATTTCGCGGGTTTGATGTAGCTTGGCGCGGTGCATCGGAGCTCCCGCGAGACCGCCTCGGCGCCCGAGCAGGGACCGCCGGCTGGCAGGCTCACGGTGCGGCCGGTGCGCGGGCGCCGCGACCTGACCCGCTTCCTGAAGCTTCCGTTCCGGCTCCACCGCGAGCACGAGCAGTGGGTGCCGCCGCTCCTGTACGAGCGGCGACGGTTCCTGAGCCGCAGGCACAACCCGTACTTCCAGCAC